>CAMPIM010000032.1 GCA_946886365.1 uncultured Novosphingobium sp. | reverse complement strand
GGGTGGGCCGCGATTGCGCCAGCAATCGTGCCGCCCTCTGGGATAGGGCGTCGGCTCGCTGCGCTCGCACCCACCCCTTCCCCCTCCCTGAAGGGAGGGGCTTATAAGATGGGCGCCGGTCGCCTACATTCCCCCGATGCCGCCATCCACACCTGACAACACCCCCCTTCCGCCCGTTTGGGCTACATTGCGGCGGTTTCTGCCCTATCTCTGGCCCGCAGACGCCCCGGCGCTGCGGCGGCGCGTGTCCATTGCTATGCTGTTGGTGGTATTCGCCAAGGTCATCAGCCTGGCCATGCCCTTCGCCTACAAGGCCGCGATCGACCGCATGGCGCCGGGTCTGGAACCGGGCGTAGCGCTCGCCGTCGCCCTGGTCGTCGCCTATGCGGGCGCGCGGTTTGGGAGCGTGCTGTTCGACAATCTGCGCAACGCCGTGTTCGAGCGGGTTGGGCAGGAGGCCGGGCGGCGGCTGTCCGATGATGTGTTCGAGCATCTGCACCGGCTGTCGCTGCGCTTTCACCTTGATCGGCGCACGGGCGCAGTCACCAAGATCGTGGAGCGCGGGACCAAGAGCATCGACACGATGCTGTATTTCCTGCTGTTCAACATTGCGCCGACGGTGCTGGAACTGGCAGCGGTCTGCGTCATCTTCTTCGTCAAGTTCGGGCCGGGCCTCGTCGTCGCTACATTGGCGATGGTTGGCCTCTACATCTGGTTTACCCGCACCATCACCGAATGGCGCAATCAGTTGCGCCGCGACATGGTGGACATGGATACCAACGCGGTCGCCCATGCGGTGGACAGCCTGCTGAATTTCGAGACGGTCAAATATTTCGGCGCGGAAAGTCGTGAGGCGGCGCGCTATTCCAGGGCGATGCGGCGTTACGCCGATGCCGCCGTCAAATCGGAAAACAGCCTTGCCTGGCTGAATATCGGCCAATCGCTGATCACCAACCTGATGATGGCGGGCGCGATGGGTTATACCGTGTGGGGATGGAGCAAGGGCAGCTTCACCACCGGCGACGTGGTGCTGGTTAACACATTACTTAGCCAACTATTCAGGCCGCTCGATCTGCTGGGCATGGTTTACCGGACGATCCGGCAGGGCGTGATCGACATGGAGGCGATGTACAAGCTGATCGATACGGAGGCGGAGATCGCCGATGCGCCGAACGCCCCGGCGCTGCACGTCCACGCGGGGGAAGTACGCTTCGATCATGTGCGCTTCGGCTATGATCCCGATCGGGAGATATTGCATGATGTGAGCTTCGCCGTGCCAGCCGGACGGACATTGGCGATCGTCGGGCCTTCGGGGGCGGGCAAGTCCACCATCGCGCGTACGCTGTTCCGTTTCTACGACATTCAGGGTGGTCGGATCCTGATAGATGGGCAGGACATTGCGCAGGTTACGCAGGCATCGCTGCGCGCGGCGATCGGCATCGTGCCGCAGGACATGGTGCTGTTCAACGACACGGTCGGTTATAATATCGGCTATGGCCGGGCAGGCGCGACGCAGGCGGAAATCGAGGCAGCGGCCAAGGCTGCCTCGATCCATGATTTCATCATGCGGCTGCCGCAGGGCTATGACACGCGCGTGGGCGAACGGGGCTTGAAGCTGTCGGGCGGCGAGAAGCAGCGCGTGGCGATTGCCCGCACGCTGCTGAAGGACCCGCCCGTGCTGGTGCTGGACGAGGCAACAAGCGCGCTCGACAGCCGCACGGAGACGGAAATTCAGGACGTGTTGCGCAATATTTCCCGCAAGCGAACGACACTGGTAGTGGCGCATCGCCTGTCGACGGTGGTGGACGCGGATGAGATCATCGTGCTGGATCAGGGGCGGATCGTGGAACGCGGACGCCATGCTGATCTGGTGCGGGCCGATGGGCTCTATGCCGCGATGTGGACGCGCCAGGCGACAGAGCGAGAGGAGATGCCCTCAGATCCGGTGATCGATGACGGCATCGCTGTCAGGGAAGCCTCGATGAGGACGGGTTGAGGATGGGGCAGATGACGGACAGCGGTCGCGGCTGGCGATTGGCACCTTGGGCGGCGATCGCGATCATCTTAATGGTGCCGCTGGTCGCAATGCAATTCACCGATGAGGTGCGTTGGACGGGTCATGATTTTCTTGCGGCGGGCGTGCTGCTCGCCAGCGCTACGCTGATCTATCAGCTCGGTGCGAGGCTAATTACCGGGCGCGGGCGGCGGTTGTTGTGGGCCGGTGCCATCTTCATCCTGGCCATGTTGCTATGGGCGGAAGGTGCCGTGGGCATCTTCTCCTGAAGGTTCAGCAAAGCGGCCCCGGTTCGGGACGCGAGGCCGCTTGCCTCCCAGCTATCAGCGGTTGGTGACGGTCGTTGTCGTCTTTTCGACGACCGTGGCACGCGCGGGCGCGGACGTCGTCTTGCGGACGATCTTGCGCTTGACCGGCGCTGCCTTGCGGACGGTTGTCACAGGCGCGCTTTTCACGGTTTCGGTAGTGACGGTGGTGGCCGCCGGGGCGGTCGCAGCAGCGGCGCGCGCGGCCCTTGCGTCAGCAGCAGCGGAAACGGCGGCACGTTCGGCCGCGTCAGCGCGCGCATTGGCGGCGGCAGCGTCCTGCTGCGCGGCGGCGGCGGTGGAGGCCTGAACCTCTGCATCGGTCTTAACGCTCACCTGGCTCTGGCCGATGGCGGTGTCGGCAAAGCCCTGCGCCTCGACGGCGGCCTTGATGGCGTCCTGTTCCTTGCCGCTCTTGAGCCGTTCCTGAGCGAGGCGGAGCGACGTCTGAGCTTTGGCGAGAACGGCCGGGTCGAACTGGCCCGCCTGCAGCTTGGCGGCGGCGTCGATCTTGCCCTGCGCCTGCGCGATGGCCGTGAGCGCCTGTTCTTCGTCGCCTGCGAGCGCGGGACCGCTCGCGAGGAAAAGCGCCGAAGCGGCGGCAAGAGCGCGTAGGGAGTAGCCGGATTTACGCATATTCTCTCCTGAGACTGTTGAGAGCCGGGTAACGTGCCGGAATGAACCGGGTTCCGGATGCGCGGTTGCTGGAGAGAGACGGGCTGCCGTCAGTCTGGCAGAAAAGGGGCGGCAACATCGGCCGGTACGCGCAGGATGCGGCCGCTTGTCCGGTCGATGATCGCCCAGGTGGATTTGGCGCTGACCTTGACCTTGCCGTCCGGGCCGATGAACTCCATGTGCCGGTCGAAGCGCGCACCACGCGGCGCTTCCGCTATCCAGGTGCGGGCGGTAACCAGCTCCCCCTCCCGCACATTGCCGCGATAATCGATCTCGTGCCGCGTCACGACCCAGAGATAGGCGTCGAGATGTTCAGGTGCTGCGTCGCGGGTCCAATGTTCGGTCGCGACCTGCTCCATCCACTGCACCCAGACGGCGTTGTTCACATGGCCTAGCATGTCGATATGCTCGGGGCCTGCGGTGATCCGGGTGGTGTATGTGGAGGACATTATATTGATGCTCCGTTGCTGGCTCGCTACGCTCGCACCCTCCCCCGACCCCTCCCTTAAAAGGGAGGGGAGAGATTATTGGCTATTGAGTTACGCCAAGCTGCCAGAGGATGAAGGTGAATTCCTCGGCCGTTTCCTGGAGGCTTTCGAAGCGGCCTGATTTACCGCCATGGCCTGCGCCCATGTTGGTTTTGAGCAGCAGGACATTCTGGTCCGTTTTGGTCGCGCGCAGCTTTGCCACCCACTTGGCCGGTTCCCAATAGGTGACGCGCGGGTCGTTGAGACCGGCGGTAACGAGGAGCGGCGGGTAGGATTGCGGCTTCACATTATTGTAGGGATCGTAGGACAGGATCGTCTCGAACGCCGCCTTGTCCTCGATCGGATTCCCCCATTCGGGCCATTCGCCGGGCGTCAGGGGCAGGCTTTCATCGAGCATGGTGTTGAGGACATCGACGAATGGGACGTGCGCGACGACGGCGCCCCATAGGTCAGGATCGCTATTGATCACCGCCCCCATCAACTCGCCGCCTGCCGAGCCGCCCGAAATGCTGATTCGGCCCTTTGACGTATAGCCGCGCTCGATCAGTCCCTTCGCCACATCGACGAAGTCGTTGAAGGTGTTGGTGCGCTTGTCGAGCTTTCCGTCCAGATACCATTGCTGGCCAAGGTCATCGCCGCCCCGGATATGGGCGAGAGCGAACACAAAGCCCCGGTCGAGCAGCGACAGGCGGCTGGTTGAAAAACCCGGTTCCATCGCGATGCCATAGGCGCCGTAGCCATAGAGGTGGAGCGGCGCGCTGCCATCGCGGGGATGGTCCTTGGGATAGACGATGGAGACCGGGATGGGCGTGCCGTCACGCGCGGGGATGGTCAGCCGTTCGGTTGTGTAGCGGGTCGCGTCGTAGCCCGAGGGGATTTCCTGGACCTTCAGAACCTCCATCTCGCCGGTGGCGAGGTGGTAGTCATAGATGGTGTCCGGCGTGACCATGGATTCATAGCCGATGCGCAGCTTCGTCACGTCATATTCGGGATTGTCGTCGAGCGAGGCGGAATAGCTCGCCTCCGGGAAGGAAAGCCGCTTGGCCGAGTGGGTCGCGTAATCGCGCAGTTCGATCTGGTCGAGCCCGTCCTGCCGCCCTTCGGTGACGTAGAAGTTTTTGAACAGGGTGAAATCGGTCAGGTAGAAATGCGGATCGGCGGCGATCACTTCCGACCAGTTATCCGGAGCATTCAGCGAGGCTTTTACCAGCCGGAAGTTGGGATGGGTGTCGTTGGTGCGGATGTAGAGCGTGTCCTCATGCTCATCGACATCATATTCGCGGCCGGGCTTGCGCGCGGAAACGAGCAGCGGCTGAGCCAAGGGATTGTCGGCGGGCAGCAACCAGCTTTCGGTGGTGACATGGTCGCCTGTGGCGATGACGATCCATTTTTCCGAGGAGGTGAGGCCGACCGACACGCGGAAGCCCTCATCATCCTCATGGAAAAGCTCGACATCGCTATCCACCGGCTGGCCCAGCCAGTGGAGCCGCGCATTGTCAGTGCGCCATTGGTCGTTGGCAATGCCGTAGAGGAGGCCCTTGCTGTCACTGGTCCAGACAAGGGATGAGAGCGTATCGGGGATGACTTCGGGCAGGATTTCGCCGGTGAACAGGTCCTTGATCCGCGCCTCGAACCGTTCCGACCCATTATTGTCGATGGCGTAGGCGAGGTAGCGGCCGTCCGGGCTGACCGACAGCGCGCCCAGGCGGAAATATTCATGCCCTTCCGCCAGTGACGGCTCATCCAGGATCAGTTGATCGTCGCCACCAGCGACGGGGCGGCGATACCATTTGCGATATTGCGCGCCGGTCTCGAACGCCCGCCAATAGACATAATCGCCGTCCTTTTGCGGGACGGAGCTGTCATCTTCCTTGATGCGGCCCTTCATCTCCGCAAAGAGCGCGTCGGTCAGCCGCTTGTGCGACTCCATCGCCTTTTCGAAGAAGGCGTTTTCCGCCTCAAGATAGGAGAGGACATCCTTGTCCTTCACGTCCGGATAACCCGGATCGCGCAACCATGCCCAGGGGTCTTCCACCGTGATGCCATGGCGGGCGAAGCTGTGCGGGCGGCGGGCGGCGGAAGGAGGCGTGCTGTCGGCGGTCATTCAGTATCCTGATTCTCGTATAGGAGGCGCGCTGGCATAAGCGGCTGGGCCTGCTTATGTTGGCGGCAGCCTGCCCTGCGCAAGGGTTCTCGATCAAGGAAATGCGATGTCGACCCATGAAGACCGTCTGAAAGCCCTGCGCGAACAGTTGGTGCGCGAGCGGCTGGACGGCTTTGTGGTGCCGCTGACCGATGAGCATATGAGCGAATATGTCGGCGAATATGCGCAGCGCCTCGCCTGGCTGACGGGCTTTCAGGGATCGGCGGGGAGCGCGGTGGTGCTTCGGAAAGAAGCGGCGATCTTTGTCGACGGGCGCTACACGCTGCAAGTGCGCGAGCAGGTCGATGCCGCGCACTGGCAATATGAAAGCGTGCCGCAGACATCCCTCGCAGCATGGCTGGGCGTTCATGCTCCCCAGGGCGGGCGCATCGGCTATGATCCCTGGCTGCACACCCGTGCATGGGTGAAGGCGGCGGGCGAAGCGCTGGCAGAACGCGGGGCGGAACTGGTGGCGGTGGAGACCAATCCGGTGGATGCCGTTTGGCCCGATCGCCCTGCCCCCAGCGATGCGCGGCTGATGATCCATGAGGATCGCTATGCCGGGCAGAGCGCTGCGGACAAGCGGCAGGCAATGGCCGACTGGCTGACGTCGAAGAAGGCGGACGCGGTGGTGCTGTCGGCGCTGGATTCCATCGCCTGGACCTTCAACATCCGGGGCAAGGATGTGTCGCGCACCCCTGTCGCGCTGGCCTATGCCATCGTGCATGCCGATGCGACGGCGGACCTCTATGTCGCGCCCGAGAAGATTGACGAAGTGGTCGTGCAGCATCTGGGCAACGCAGTGCGGGTGCATCCGCGCGCGGACTTTGCGGGGGCGCTGGGAGGGTTTGCAGGCAAGACGGTGGCAGCGGACCCGGAGCGGGCCGTGGCGGCGATTTTCGAAGCGCTGGACGCGGGTGGGGCAACGATATTGTCGCTCCGCGATCCGGCCGTGCTGCCCAAGGCGATCAAGAACCCGGTGGAGATCGCCGGGCATAAGGCGGCGCAGGCACGCGATGGTGCTGCCCTGTCGCGTTTCCTGCACTGGATTGCCGTCGAAACGCCCAAGGGCGGGGTTGATGAGCTTGCCGCCGCCGCCCGGCTGGAGGCTTTCCGCAAGGAGACCGGGCTGTTGAAGGACCTGTCCTTCGACACGATCAGTGGCGCTGGGCCTAATGGCGCGGTGGTGCATTACCGGGTCGAGGAGAAGACCAACCGGCCGATTGAACAGGGATCCTTCTATCTGGTCGATTCGGGCGGCCAGTATCGCGACGGTACGACCGATGTGACGCGGACGATCGCGATCGGCACGCCGACGGAAGAAATGAAGCGGCGCTTCACGCTGGTGCTGAAGGGGCACATCGCGCTTGGCCGGGCGCTGTTTCCGGCGGGAACGCGCGGTAGCCAGCTGGATGTTCTGGCGCGCCAGTTTCTTTGGGCGGAAGGGCTCGACTATGCCCATGGCACGGGACATGGCGTCGGCAGCTTTCTGTCTGTGCATGAGGGACCGCAGCGCATCGCGACAGCCGGAGGTGGCGACGAACCTCTGCAACCGGGCATGATCCTGTCCAACGAGCCGGGCTATTACAAGACTGGCGAATATGGCATCCGCATCGAAAATCTGGTGCTGGTCGAAAGATGTGATGTGCCCGGAGCCGAGCGGGAGATGCTGGGCTTTGAAACGCTGACCTTCGCGCCGATCGATCGCAATGCCATCGCGGTGGAATTACTGACGGCGGACGAACGGGCGTGGGTCGATGCCTATCATGCCAAGGTGGTGGAGATTGTCGGGCCGCAGCTGGAAGCTGACGCGCTGGAATGGTTGAAGCAGGCCTGCGCGCCCTTGTGACGGCGCCGCGCCCTTATTCGTCGGGCTGATCTTTCTGGTTGGCGGGTGACGGCGTGGCGCGACCTGCCTCCTCCCGCGCCTGCGCCTTGCGGCGGCGTAAATTGTCGCGCAGCGCCTGCGCCAGCCGTGCCTTGCGATCGTCCTGTCCACTGGTCATCGCCGCGCCATAAGCAAATTGGGGCATCGGCCGCAACCCGCCTTGACAAGCAGGACGCGCGCGGCCATAGGCCCGGCTCCGCAGCCCGAAAGGCTCTGCGGGATGGTGAAAGTGCTGCCGTAGCTCAGTGGTAGAGCGCATCCTTGGTAAGGCTGAGGTCGCGAGTTCAATCCTCGCCGGCAGCACCATTTCCCGACAGGCTGGAGCAGTCATGCTCGCCTATTTTCCTATTTTTGATTATTGTTACGTAATTTAATCCATATTATTTCGCCTGCGGGGAATCGGGAAATCCGGGGGGAATTTTAGGTGCGCGAGCAACAAGCCGTTGCGCACGAGGTCTTGACGTTTCTTCAACGTCAAAGCCTCGCGCCTACGCCGCAAAATTATGCAATGGGCTACGTGCTGAAAAGCGGCACGAACGAGCCGCTGTCGAAAGCCGTCAACGATGCCACGGATGGCGGCATCAGGATGAGTCAGCAGCAGGCGGACGACATCTTCGTGCGCTGTCTCGGCAGCTTTGGCGGTCAAGGTACAGCCCATAACGCCGACGCCCTGAGAAACCAGACCCGGCATCAACTCCTGCGGCTGGCCGAAGTCGCCAACAGCGCGGCAGAACGGACCGGAGATTTCAACCGAGACCTCAACATCGGTTATGAAAAGCTGGCGGACAAGGACGTCGCTGGCGTGGGCCTTGTCATTTCCGACATGATCGAACGTTCATTGCGGGCCGAGCAGGATCTCGCCGCAGCAGCAAGGGAGGTGGAGGTCCTAAGGCAGGAACTCGACACCGCGCGCCATGACGCGAACCTTGATGCGTTGACCGGCCTGTTTAACCGGCGAGCGCTGGAAACGGCGATGGACCAGCTGAAAAGCGCGAAACGCTCCTTCGCCGTCGCGATCTGCGACGTCGATCATTTCAAGCGTGTCAACGACCAATATGGCCATTCGGTCGGCGACCGGGTGCTGAAGATGGTCGCAACTTCGCTGGTCGAAAGCTGCGGCGGGCAACTGGTGGGCCGCTGGGGCGGCGAGGAATTTCTGGTGGTAATGAAGGGATTGGCGCCAGAACAGGCCGTGGAGCTGCTGGACACAGCCCGACGCGATCTGGGGCAACGGGCCTTCAGGCTGCGTGACACCGATGAGCCGATGGGCGCCATCACCTTTTCGGCGGGCGTTGCGCTCGTCAACGAAGGTGCGGAATGGGCGGGCGCGCTCAACGATGCCGACGCGGCGCTATACCGGGCCAAGGCGCAGGGGCGGAACATGATCCTGATGGGATGACGGGCGGTCCTGCCGCGTTCCCGGCTTTTCCTGGAGCATGGCAGACACGGGTCAGGGCAGCGGCTTGGGCAGCCAACTCAAATCCCGCGCGAGTGTACGGGGCGGTACGCCGCTGAGTTTGCGCAGGGCCGGAATGTCGAGCAGTTCGATCATGTGGCCGTCCCGCAGGATGAGTCCCTTGTCCTCCAGCGTGCGGAAGACACGGTTCACATGGACGGCGGTAAGGCCGATGACGTCGCCAATCTGTTCCTGCGTCAGCGGATGCTCGAAGCGCGGCCCGGTGCCCGGCTGAACCACGTTCAGGCGGCCATGCAGGTGAACCAGAAAGTCGGCGAGGCGGGATTCGGCCGAAGTGCGGCCGATCGAGCAGAGCCGGTCCATCAGCATGACGCGTTCCTGCTGCACGCTGAGGAACATGAGGGCCGCCATGTGCGGCGCGCGGGTGAAAAGGCCGCCAAAGGCTGACAGGCTGATCGACCGCAGCTTGACGGGCGTGAGCGCCGTCAAAGTCTCCGCCGCCCGGTCGAGCGCCATGCTGGGCGTGCCCAGAATGTCGCCGGGCAAATGCACCTTCAATATCTGCCGCCCGCCATCGGCCAGCGTCATGCTGCTGATCGCCCAGCCTTCCAGCAGCATATAGATTGACTGGGGGGTATCCCCTTCCCGCCGTATCGTCCGGTTGCGCGCGATCTGCTGAACCGGGCCTGCGAGGCTGGAGAAGATTTCGAGTTCCGCCGGGCTTGGCGACCGAAATTCAGCCAATCGGGCCGTCGAAAAAGCTGGCGGGGAAGAGTCATCGAAAATTGCGCGCACGGAACCTCGGATCGGATCGTTCCGGCCGCTCTAGCAAAGCGCGCGTCTGCCCTCTTTAAAGTGGAGCAAGAAGCGTAAGATTCAGCGGTTGAGGGTCAGTCCGACCCACAATGTGCGTGGCGCGCCGAGGTCCTCCGACACCCCCGTGCCGGTGGTGACGCGGCGGGTGACGACATCTTCATCGAACAGATTTTCGCCGCGCAGGAACAGTTGGACGCCGTGACCGATCGACAAGCGGGCGACGGCGTCGGCCGTCACGGCGCCCGGCAGGCGATCGGCATGAAGATCGTCTTCATACTGGGCGGAGACATAACGCAGGGTGGCCGACAGGCTAGATCCGCGCCGGGGCTGCCAGGCCAATGTCGTGCTGGCGGCGTGGCGGGGCGTCTGGGCAGGGGAAAGGCCGTCGAACAGGCTGCCCGGCGCATGAACGACGCTGTGGCTGTAGGCATAGGAGGCAGACAGGAATAGCGAGCCTATCTGGCCGACAGCGCTCAGTTCGATCCCCTTGGCCACGATGGCGTCGACATTTTCCCGCTTGCGCAGATTGGTGCCGATCGTGAGGTTGGCGATGGCGTCGTCCAGCCGGTTATAGAAGGCGGTTGCCGACAAGGTCATGCCTTTGACGGGGCTGACATCGATCCCGGCCTCGATCCCCTTCAGCTTCTCGGGCACCAGAGCGTCGTTGGCCTGCGTCGTGACCGGAAAGACGACGAAAGGCCGGTAAAGCTCATTCAGCGTCGGCAGGCGGAAGCCGGTATAGGCCGCGCCTCGCACGGAAATCCCCTCCCCGGCATGCCATAGTACCCCGGCCCGGCCCGACATCTGCCAGTCGGAGCGATTCTCAAAATCCCGGTCGGTCGCGCCAGCACCCGCCGCGCGGAAGAAGCCGTCGGATATCGTCCAACGGTCGGCTCGCACCCCTCCGGTCAGGACAAGGCGGCCTAGCGTCCAGTCGTCTTCGGCGAACATGCCCGTGGTGAGTTGTCGCCCCCCCGCATGGCGGCGAGCGGTAACCAATCCGGTGACAGCGCTGTAGGCATCCTCGAACATGTCGCCGCTGGCGAAGCGGCTGTCCACGCCGATGCGCAGCAGATGGTCCGGGCCAACCGGCGGCCGCAGTTCGACTTTGCCACCAAGGCCCGTGGAGGGCGTGTTCCGCTGATCCAGCGTCTTGCGGAAAGGCGGATTGGAGGAAATCACGATGTTTGCAAAGTTGCGCGCCTGAACATAGGCAAGGGCGTCGACCTGCCACCGGCCCCGCGACACATAGCGGATGCTTGCATCCTGCCCTTCGCTCACACTGTCCGCGCCACGAAAGCGAAGCGTCCGATCGTCGTGGAACAATATCGTGCGGAATTGCAGTTCCTGGTTGGCGGAAACCGGAACAACGGCGCGCAGATTGGCCGACCAACTGTCATAGGCGGCAGGGACCGTCGCTGACACGCGCTGGTCCAATGGCGTGGTTTGGAAGCCATCTCCCCTGTCCCAACGGCCGGAGAGGGAGACGAAGCCGCCGCCAAGATCAGGCGTGAGGCTGGCGGACAGTTCGGTCGCGTCGCGGCTGCCATAAAGGGCGCTGGCGGCCAGCATGGGCAATTGTTCGCGTGTGGCGCTTGCCAGTTCGATGGTCCCTGCGACCGCGCCCGATCCGAAAGCGCCGACACCGCCCCCCCGCGTCACCCGGACGCCGGAAAGCCGATCCGGCACCAGCGCGCCGAAAGGGATGTAGCCGAAAAACGGGTCGGCCATCGGCACGCCGTCCAGCAAAACCAGGGTACGGCTGGACGCATTGCCGCCCAAGGCGCGCAAGCTCGCCCCTTGGGCCGAAGGATTTGCCGACCGGCTGTCGGATCGGCGAAACTGCTGGAACCCGGCTATGTCGGTCAGGATGCTTTCGATCCTGCCGGACGCACTGTTTAGCAGGCGTTGCCGTTCGATCTCCACCGACCCATAGGCAGGCGTACCGGGCGCCAGGGGCAAGCCCGCTCCCGTGACAACGATGCGTGCCTGCGCATTGTCAGCCGCCGCCGGTTGGGCGAGCGCGGCGGAGGGCAGCAATGCAGGCAGCAGGCAAAGGGATGCGGCTTTCATGGCGGCGCTGATAGCGGGGCGCTCTCCCCCTGACAACGACCCTGCGTGACGTGCAGGCTCAGGCCAGCGCCGACCCTTCCCGCCCGGCCAGCAGCTTGTCGATGGTGAGCGGATAGTCGCGCAGGCGGATTCCCGTGGCGTTATAGATGGCATTGGCAACCGCCGCGCCAGCGCCGCAGATGCCGAGTTCGCCTACGCCCTTGGCCTTCATCGGAGAGGATTTGTCGTCCAGTTCATCGAGGAACAACACATCCTGTTCGGGAATGTCGGCATGCACGGGGACCACATATTCCGCCATGTCATGGTTGACGAAGAAGCCAAAGCGCGTGTCGACATGCAGCTCCTCCATCAGCGCCGCGCCAACGCCCATTGTCATGGCGCCGATGACCTGGCTGCGGGCCGATTTTGGATTGAGGATGCGCCCTGCCGCGAACGCCCCGCCCATTCGCCTGACCCGCACTTCCGCCGTGTCGATGTCTACCCCGACTTCGCAGAAATGCGCGCCAAAGGTCGCCTGTGCATAATCCCTGGTCAGTTTGCCGAATGTGATCCGGTCCTCCGCCCACAGCCCTCCCTCGCCCGCGAGGGCGCCGATGGGCTGCGACTGATTGCCAAATCGCACCAGCCCGTCTTCGAAAATGGCGTCGTCCGCCGGGAAGCCAGCCTTGGCGGCCAGCTTGGCCCGCAAGGCGAGGCAGGCGGCGTAAAGTCCCGCGGTTGAGCTGTTCGCGCCGAACTGGCCACCCGATCCGGCCGATAGGGGGAAGCGGCTGTCGCCCAAACGCACCGTAACCGCTTCAATCGGCACGCCCAGCATTTCCGCCGCCGTCTGTGCAAGTATGGTGTAGCTGCCGGTGCCGATGTCCGTCATGTCGGTTTCCACGATGACATGGCCACGCCGATCCGCGCCGACCCGTGCGCCGGAGGGCACGACAACATTGTTTCGGAAGGCGGAAGCCACGCCCATGCCGATCAGCCAGCGGCCGTCCCGAACCTGGCCGGGCCGTGAATGACGCTTTTCCCATCCGAAGCGTTCCGCGCCCTGACGCAGGCATTCGATGAACTTGCGGCTGGAAAAGGGGCGCTGCGGTACTGCTTCCGGGTCATATTGCACATCGTTGCGGATGCGCAGTTCGACCGGATCAATATTGCAGGCTTCGGCGAGTTCATCCATGGCGACTTCCAGCGCGAGCAAGCCCACGGCTTCTCCGGGAGCCCGCATCGCATTGGCTTCGGGCAGGTCCAGTACCGCCAGCCGGTGCGCGGTCAGCCGATTGGCACCGCGATAAAGCAGCCGCGTCTGTTGCGCCGCGACCTCCGGACCACCGCCCGGCAAATCGCCGGACCAGACTTCATGGGCGATCGCGTCGATGATGCCATCCTTGTCCGCGCCGATGCGAATGCGCTGAATGGTCGCCGCGCGGTGGGTGGTGTTGTTGGGCACCTGCGGCCGGGCGATGGCCACCTTGACCGGCTTACCCACCAACCGTGCGCCCAGAGCCGCAAGCAGTGCATCAGCGCGCAGGAACAGCTTCGCGCCAAAGCCACCGCCGATATAGGGGGAGACGACCCGGACCTTTTCCTTCGGGATCTTCAGCGTGGCCGCCATGTCCTCGACGGTCCAGGCGACCATCTGGTTGGATGTCCACAAGGTCAGCTGATCACCATTCCATGCAGCCGTAGTCGCATGGGGTTCCATCATCGCATGGCTTTGGTCGGGCGTTGTGTAGCTCTGGTCTATCTTTACCGCCGCGCTGGCGAAACCCGCGTCGAAATCCCCCGCGCGCGTGTCGGCCGGCCCGCCAAACCCCTCTTCCGGCACGATGGCATTCCCGCGTTCGGTAGCGAGATCGTAACGCCCTTTTTCCGGGCTGTAATCGATGCGCAGCAGCCTGGCGGCGTCGCGGGCATTTTCAAACGTATCGGCGACGATCAACGCCACCGCCTGATCATAATGTTCGATCACGGGTCCGCCCAGCAGATGAGCGGTATTCCTCCCGCCCTTTGCCAGCGGCCCGGCATTTTGATGCGTGACGATAGCCAGAACGCCGGGTGCCGCTTGAGCGGCGCGCAGGTCCATGGCCTCAATCTTGCCCTTTGCGATTGCCGATCCGACAATCCAGCCATAGGCGGCATGGGGCGCGGCATCGTGCCGTTCATAGGCGTAGGGCGCGGTGCCGGTAACCTTTGCCGCTCCGTCGATGCGATCATGCGCAATCCCGACTACGCGGCCGCGATCGATGGGATTGATCGTAGCGGGCTTGTCGAACTTCATGGCCGCGCCTCCTTCTGGCGGAAGAGGGATGCCAGCGTCCTGGCGGTCAGTTGCTGCTTGAACGCGTTCTGATCGGTGGGCCGGGCGCCTGCCAATGCGGCTTCAGCGACCGCAGCCGGACCAGCCTTAGCCGCCGCATCAGCCGCCGCGACGCGCCATGGCTTGGGCGCGATACCGCCAAAAGCGAAGCGGGCGCCGCCATCCTCGTCGAACACTGCCGCCACGGAAACAAGGGCAAAGGCGTAGGAATGGCGATCCCGCACCTTGCGATAGACATGGGTGCCGCCAATCGGCCGGGGCAGGGTTACGGACGTTATAAGTTCGCCTGGTTGCAGCGCATGTTCGACATGTGGTGTATCCCCCGGTAGCAGATGGAAATCGGCGATCGCTATGGAACGGCGCATGCCGTCCGGGGCCACCGTATCCACCGTCGCATCCAGCACGCGCATAGCCACGGCCATGTCGGAAGGATGCTGCGCGATGCAGGCGTCGCTGGTGCCGATGATCGCCAGACTGCGGCTGATCCCCTTCAATGCTCCACATCCGCTGCCCGGTTTCCTTTTGTTGCAGGGCATGCGTATGTCGTAAAAATAGGGGCAGCGGGTGCGCTGGAGCAGGTTTCCGGCAGTCGTTGCCTTGTTGCGTAATTGACCCGAGGCGCCTGCAAGCAGCGCACGGCTGAGCACTGCATAGTCGCGCCGCACCATTTTGTCCGCCGCAAGTGCCGTGTTGCGGACCATCGCCCCGATCCGCAAGCCGCCTTCAGCCGTCCGCTCGATCCGATTGAGGCCGAGATGATTGACGTCGATCAGATGCGAGGGTGTTTCGATCTGCAGCTTCATGAGGTCGAGCAAATTGGTGCCGCCTGCGATGAAGCGCGCGCCTTTCGTATCCGCAGCGGCTTTCACGGCATCTTCGACGCTGGCGGCTCGGCTGTAGGTGAATGGCCTCATGCCTTTTCCTCCCCGGCGACATCACGAATGGCGGCGATGATGTTGGGATAGGCGGCGCATCGGCAGATATTGCCGCTCATCCGCTCGCGCAATTCCGCGTCCGACGGAACCACCTGCTCCAGATCATCGGTCACGTGGCTGGGAATACCCGCCTTGATCTCGCCCAGCACGGCGACGGCGGAACAGATTTGTCCGGGCGTGCAGTAACCGCATTGATATCCGTCATGCGTGATGAAGGCCCGCTGCATCGGATGGAGCTTTTCCGGCGTGCCGAGCCCCTCGATCGTCGTGACTGTTTCGCCTTCATGCATGACGGCCAGCGTGAGGCAGCTATTGATCCGCTGACCCTCAACAATCACCGTGCAGGCGCCACATTGGCCATGATCGCAGCCCTTCTTGGTCCCGGTGAGGTGCAGATGCTCACGCAGGGCGTCCAGCAATGTCGTGCGCGGATCGAGTTGCAGATGCACCTGACGGCCGTTCACGGTCAGCTCCACGGTAGTCATGTGTCTTCCCTCGTTAAATTCGGGCACGCGCATCGCCCCGGTTTTCGCGTCCGCCACGGCCGGAACCGCCATCGCCGCGCCCCCGCCTTGCAACACGGCACGACGAGTCAGATCATCTGGCGCCATATCGTCCTTCCTCCTGCCGTAGCCAATACGAAGCATATTCCCGGATGATCCGCCACGGTCAGAAAAGATGCGGCACCGCCCAGATAGGGCGAGCACCTTCCACAGCCAAGCGCAGTCCTTCTGCCCCCGCCCAAAAGTCCGCCAGCGGGATAAATTTGGGCCGGGGCCAAATTCTCCCTTGCCGACCTCCCCAACCGCTGCTAGTTGCCCGCCTCACCCGCCGAGAGGGACTTCCTCCGGCCGCCAGAGCGGGCGTAGCTCAGGGGTAGAGCACAACCTTGCCAAGGTTGGGGTCGAGGGTTCGAATCCCTTCGCCCGCTCCAGATTTTCGAAGATTTTAGCAGCGTCTTTCGCAGTAATGCTCGGGGTTCGGATGTCCCGGGATTGCGGTCAAGGATATCCGTGCGCCGAATGTGAAAGAAGCCAGCCGCAGATTCCTCCGCGAGGCGCTCCCTTCGGTATTCAGCCTTATGCCTTCCCGCCCGGCGGGGTTTTCTCCAAGTTCAAGGTTTTGACTGGCGAAGAACACCGCCCCGGGACCTGCGCTGATCGCTTGCTTGGCCCGGTAAGCGCCTCCCGTCCCTGTGGGAACAGGACGCTACCCTATGCAAATACTATGAAGATCGCCGCTTCTCGATCTCGATAAGAAATGGCGGCCCATCATATCTGAAACCCCTCACGAATCGCCGCAGCCGGGTGGCGCGTATTTGGGGAAGATCGGACATGACCAGAACCGCAGCATTTGAGTGCCTGCCCAGCCGTTCGGCCGCGCCAGCGCCGGGGGAAGGAGCGTGACGATGCAGGACCTGCTCTGGATTGGCGCACTGGCCGGGCTGCTGGCGGCAACGCTGGCTTATGTCCGCCTGTGCGATCAGGCGTGAGGGGGGCGGGGATGACGCTTGACCTCACTCTCGCGGCGATCACGGCGATCGGCCTTCTTCTGTATCTGGTGGCGGTGCTCATTCGCCCCGAACGCTTCTGACGAGGAGCCCGGACCATGACTATCCAGGGCTGGATCCTGATATTCGCTTTCGTGGGCATATTGCTGGCGCTGACCAAGCCGATGGGCCTCTGGCTGTTCGCGCTCTATGAAGGCCGCCGGACGCCCCTTCATGCCGTGCTCGGGCCGATCGAAACCGGCTTCTACAAGCTGTCCGGCATCAATCCCGACGAAGAGCAGAGCTGGCGCCGTTATGCGGCGCATATGCTGCTGTTCAACTTCGCGGGATTGATCTTCACCTATGCCGTGTTGCGGTTGCAGGGAGTGCTGCCACTCAACGACCTAGGCTACGCAGGGATTGGCGCCGATGGCGCGTTCAACACCGCGATCAGCTTTACCACCAACACCAATTGGCAATGGTATTCGGGCGAGGCGGCCATGTCCAACCTGTCGCAGATGCTGGGGCTGACGCTGCACAATTTCCTGTCAGCGGCGACCGGCATCGCGCTTGCCTTCGCCTTCTTCCGCGGGTTCGCACGGCGTGAGACAGCGAGCATCGGCAATTTCTCGGCGGACGTGACCCGTGTCACCCTCTACCTGCTGCTGCCGATCAGCCTGGTTTACGGCGTCTACTTGATCGCTTCGGGCGTGCCGCAAACCATGGCCGCTTCGGTCAATGTGACCACGCTGGAAGGCGCAAAGCAGGTTATCGCGCTTGGCCCGGTTGCCTCCCAGGAAGCGATCAAGATGCTGGGCACGAATGGCGGCGGCTTTTTCAATGCGAATTCGGCGCACCCGTTCGAAAATCCGACCGCGCTCACCAATCTTGTCCAGATGCTGTCCATATTCGTGATCGGCTTCGGTCTTACCTGGTGCTTCGGCAAGGCCGTTGGCAACACCCGGCAGGGCTGGGCGATATTGTCGGCCATGACGTTTTTGTTCCTCCTGGGCGTGGCCGTCACTTACTGGCAGGAGGCGGCGGGCAATCCCGTTCTTCACAATCTTGGTGTTGCCGGTGGCAATATGGAGGGCAAGGAAGTCCGGTTCGGCATCGCCGCCTCCGCCCTTTTCTCGGTCGTCACCACGGCGGCAAGTTGCGGTGCTGTCAACGCCATGCATGACAGCTTCACCGCGCTGGGCGGCATGATCCCCTTGTTCAACATACAGCTGGGGGAAGTCGTCATCGGCGGCGTCGGCGCGGGCATATACGGGTTCCTGCTGTTCGCCATCCTCGCCGTGTTCGTCGCGGGGCTGATGGTCGGCAGGACACCGGAATATGTCGGCAAGAAGATCGAGGCGCGGGAGGTGAAGCTGGCGGTACTCGCCATCGCTATCCTGCCGCTCTGCATCCTGGGCCTGACGGCGGCCAGCGCGGTGTTGCCTGCCGGGCTAGCCGGGCCGCTCAACAAGGGACCGCACGGATTTAGCGAAATCCTCTACGCCTATACTTCGGCCACGGGCAATAACGGGTCCGCCTTTGCCGGGCTGACGGCGGGCACGCCCTTTTACAACGCGCTGCTGGGCGTGGCGATGTGGCTGGGACGCTTCTTCGTCATCGTGCCGATGCTAGCGATCGCGGGCAGCCTCGCCGCGAAGAGGCATACGCCCGAAAGCGCCGGGTCTTTCCCCACGACCGGCGGCCTTTGGGTCGGGCTGCTCGTCGGGATCATCCTGATCGTTGGCGGTCTCACTTTCCTGCCGAGCCTCGCGCTTGGTCCCATCGCCGATCATCTCGCCATGATCCGCGGGCAACTTTTCTAAAAGGGGGGCGCCCAATGGCTCGCGCAACCAGCAAATCCCTGTTCACGGCCGAGTTGATCGCACCCGCGATCCGCGACGCCTTTTTCAAGCTTCATCCCAGGCAACTGATCCGCAATCCGGTGATGTTCGTGACGGCAAGCGTTGCTTTGCTGCTGACGATCCTGCTCGTCATCGGCACCGATACGCTGGGGGTTGGTTTCAAGCTTCAACTGGTCATATGGCTGTGGCTGACGGTGTTGTTCGGCACCTTTGCCGAGGCGCTGGCCGAAGGGCGCGGCAAGGCGCAGGCCGCGTCTCTCCGCGCCACCAAGGCGGAGTTGGTCGCTCGCCGCGAGAAGAACGGCCGGGTCGAGGAGATCCCCGCCAGCCAGTTGCGCGCGGGCGACATCGTGCTGGTCACCACCGGAGACCTGATCCCCGCAGATGGCGAAGTGGTCGAGGGCGTCGCATCCGTCAATGAATCGGCCATCACAGGGGAATCCGCGCCAGTGATCCGCGAGGCAGGCGGCGATCGCTCGGCCGTGACGGCGGGCACCCGCGTCATTTCCGACGAGATCAGGGTCAGGGTGACCGTCGATCCCGGGCAGGGCTTTCTCGACCGGATGATCGCCCTGGTCGAGGGTGCGGAGCGGCAGAAGACGCCGAACGAGATCGCGCTCACCATCCTGCTGGTCGGCCTTACCATCATATTCCTGATCGCGGTCGGCACTGTTCCGGGCTTTGCCAGCTATGCCGGCGGGGCGATCCCCGTGGCCATTCTCGCGGCGCTGCTCATCACGCTCATTCCCACCACCATCTCTGCCCTGCTGTCGGCCATCGGTATTGCGGGCATGGACCGGCTGGTGCGCTTCAATGTGCTGGCCAAGTCGGGCCGGGCGGTGGAGGCCGCTGGGGACATCGACGTGCTGCTGCTCGACAAGACCGGGACGATCACCATCGGCGACCGGCAGGCGTCCGAATTCCGGACGGTGGACGGCGCCCAGCCGGGCCAGCTGGCTGAAGCCGCCCTGCTCGCCAGCCTGGCCGACGAAACGCCGGAGGGTCGCTCCATCGTGGTACTGGCGCGCGAGAAATTCGGCGTCGGGACAGCGTCCCTGCCCGGGGACGCGGAGGTCATCTCCTTCACGGCCCAGACGCGCATCTCCGGCGTCAGGGTGGGCGGAACGTTGATCCAGAAAGGGGCGGTGGACTCGATCCTCAAAGCCAATCCCGGTCTGGACGAGACCGCCGCAGCGACCGAACTGCGGCGCATCACCGACGAGATCGCACGGGCAGGCATGACTCCGCTGGCGGTTGCTCGGGACGGCAGGCTGCTGGGCGCCATCGCGCTCAAGGACATCGTCAAGGCAGGCATCCGGGAACGGTTCGCGGAGCTTCGCCGCATGGGCATCCACACCGTGATGATCACCGGCGACAATCCGCTAACCGCCGCCGCCATAGCAGCCGAGGCGGGCGTGGACGACTTCCTTGCGCAGGCGACGCCGGAGGACAAGCTGGACCTTATCCGCAGGGAGCAGCAAGGGGGCAAGCTGGTCGCCATGTGCGGTGACGGCACCAACGACGCGCCCGCGCTGGCGCAGGCCGATGTCGGCGTTGCAATGAACACCGGCACGCAGGCCGCGCGCGAGGCGGGCAATATGGTGGACCTGGACAGCGATCCGACCAAGCTGATCGAGGTGGTGGGTCTGGGCAAGCAGATGCTGATGACGCGCGGGGCGCTCACAACCTTCTCCGTCGCCAATAACGTCGCCAAATATTTCGCGATCATCCCGGCGATGTTCGTCGCGCTCTATCCAGGGCTCGGCGTTCTCAACGTCATGGGCCTATCCACGCCGCAAAGCGCGATCCTGTCCGCCATCATCTTCAACGCGCTCATCATCCCGCTGCTCGTGCCGCTGGCGCTGAAAGGCGTGACGTACCGGCCCATGGGTGCTGGCCCGCTGCTGGCGCGCAACCTTGCGATCTACGGCCTTGGCGGGCTGGTGGCGCCGTTCATCGGCATAAAGATCATCGACATAATCGTCGGCGGCCTCGGCCTCGCGTAAAGGAACATATGATGGGCAAGGACATCCTTTCTTCGCTGCGTCCGGCGATCGTCATGACGATCCTGTTCGCCATTCTGCTCGGGATCGCCTATCCTCTCGCCATGACGGGTATTGGACAAGCGATCTTCCCCCGCGCCGCCAATGGCAGCCTGATCCTCGATGACAGGGGTCAGGTGATAGGATCGACCCTGATCGGACAAGCCTTCACCGCCGACCGCTATTTCCAGACGCGTCCTTCGGCGGCGGGCAAGGGCTATGACGGCCTCGCCTCCGCTGGTTCCAACCTTGGCCCGACCTCCAAAACACTGGCGGATCGCGTGAAGGCCGATGTCGAAAAGCGGCGCGCCGAGGGTGTTTCTGGACCCGTTCCGGCCGACCTCGTCACGACCAGCGGCTCGGGCTTGGACCCCGACCTGTCGCCTGCTTCCGCCATGGCGCAGGTGTCCCGTGTCGCCCGCGTTCGCGCGCTTGACGAACGGCGGGTGCGCGATCTCGTCAGCCGCAATGTCGAACGCCCGTTGCTGGGTTTTGTGGGCGAGGCGCGCGTCAATGTGCTGGCGCTGAACCGGCAGCTTGACCAGCTTGGCGGCAGCGCGCGTTGAACGAACGGGATCGGCCTACCCCGGAAGCCTTTCTGCGCGCCGCCGCGCAGGAGGGTCGAGGCAGGCTGAAGATATTTCTCGGCGCGGCGCCCGGCGTCGGCAAGACCTATGAAATGCTGGTGCAGGGCGCGGCCCGGCAGAAAGCGGGCGTCGATGTCGTCGTCGGTGTCGTCGAGACACATGGCCGCGTCGAAACGCAGGCGCTGACGCAGGCGCTGGAAATCCTCCCGCGCCGATCCATCGACTATCAGGGCCATGTCCTGACCGAGATGGATATCGACGGCCTGCTGGAGCGCCGACCGGCGCTGGCGCTCGTCGATGAGCTGGCCCACACCAATGCGCCGGAAAGCCGTCATCCCAAACGCTGGCAGGATGTCGAGGAACTGCTGGACGCCGGGATCGACGTCTATTCGACACTCAACATCCAGCATGTGGAGAGCCTGAACGACGTCGTCGCGTCCTTCACCCGCGTGCGCGTGCGGGAAACAGTGCCCGACGGCATTCTGGAACAGGCAGAGATTGAGGTCGTCGATATTCCGCCAGCCGAACTGATCGAACGGCTGAAGGAGGGGAAGGTCTATCTCCCGCAGGAGGCGACCCGCGCCCTTGCCCATTTCTTTTCCAAGACCAATCTGTCGGCGCTGCGCGAACTGGCGCTGCGCCGGGCCGCGCAGGCTGTCGATACTCAGATGCTGGAGGATCTTCGGGCTCAGGCGCTCGGCGGCACCTGGGCAGGCAGCGAGCGCATATTGGTTGCCGTCAGCGAATTGCCCGGCGCCGAGACGTTGGTGCGCGCGGCCAAGCGCATATCCGACGCCGCCCGCGCGCCATGGAGCGTCGTCCATATCGAAACGCCCCGCGCGCAATATTTCGGCGAGCCGGAAATGCGCCGGATTGCCTCTGCGCTCAACCTGGCATCCAGTCTGGGCGCAACAGTCGCCACGGTGCCCGCCTTCACGGTATTCGAAGGCCTGAAAAGCTACGCCGACGAGGCACGCGCGACCCAGCTGGTTGTCGGCAAATCCATTCGATCGCGCTGGTTCGAGTTCCGGCACGGCTCGATCGTCGATCGGCTGGTGCGGGAAACGCCGGGCGTGGCGGTCCATGTCTTGCCGCTGGATGAAAGCGCGCCCGCCAGCCCTGCGCGCACACGCCCGTTGAACCATTGGGGCAAGCCTGCGGGATATCTGTGGACCGCGCTGCTGGTCGTTGGCGTGACAGCCCTTGGATCGGCCCTTTTCCACATCCTCAACCTGGGCAATGTCGGCCTGCTCTATCTGCTGCCGGTCATGGTCGCTGCCAGCCTGTTCGGCCTGCGCACCGGGCTGTTTGCCGGGATCGCGTCCAGCCTTGCCTATAATTTCTTCTTCCTGCCGCCCACCGGCACGCTGACGATCAGCAATCCGGAAAATGTCATCTCCATCTTTGTGCTGCTGGGCGTGGCGATCGTGACCAGCCAGTTGACCTCGCGCGTTCGATCGCAGGCGGACCTCGCCGCTTCCAGCGCGCGGACCAACGCCGCGCTCGCTGGCTATCTGCGGCAACTGACGGCGCTCGGCGATCGGGAGGAAGTGGGGCGAACCGCCTGCCAGGAAATCGGGCGCCTGCTCAAACTCCGCGTGCTGATCCTGGAACGCCATCGAACGGGCTTGGTCGTCCAGGCCGCGAGTGAACCGGGCATCAATGTGGAAACGATGGAATTGGCCGCCGCGCAGTGGGTGTTGGACACCGGCCAACCTGCCGGGCGCGGCACGGGAAGCCTTGCGGCATCGGATTGGCAGTTTCAGCCGCTGCGCGCGGGAGAGCATATTCTGGCGGTCATGGGTCTGGCGCGCGACGACGGCAGCGATCCGATCCGTTCGGACCAGCTTCCGCTGCTCACCAGCCTGCTGGACCAGACCTCGCTTGCGCTCGAACGGCTGCGCCTGGAAACCGAGATGCGCGATGTCGACAAGGTGCGCGAACGCGATCGGCTCCGCGCCGCGCTGCTATCCTCCGTCAGCCATGACCTGCGCACGCCGCTGACGGCGATCCTGGGCGCGGCGGCCGAGTTGCGCCAGCGTAATGGCGATCCGCTGCTCGACACGATCGAGAGCGAGGCGGTACGGCTCAATCGCTTCGTGGCGAACCTGCTCGACATGGCGCGGGTAGAGGCGGGAGCGCTGCGCCTGCATATCGAGCCGGTGGACTTGACCGACGCCGTGGGCGGGGCGGTCCATGACACCCGCCGATCGCTGGAGGGGCATCCGATCCAGCTTGACGTCCCCCCTGATCTGCCGCTCGTCAATGTCGATGCCCAGCTTTTCCACCATTGCCTGCTCAATCTGCTCGATAATGCCGGGCGCTATGGCGACCCCGGCACAGCAATCACCATCCGCGCCGAACTTTCCGACAGCGAACTCATCCTGTCGGTGCTCGACGAGGGGCCAGGACTTCCCACCGGACAGGAGAAGGAGGTATTCGAGACGTTCAAGCGGCTGGAGGGGTCCGATCGGTCGGTCAGCGGCACCGGCCTAGGCCTTGCCATTGTGAAGGGTTTCGCCGAGGCGATGGGCATGAATGTGGATGCGGACAATCGGCCAGATGGCAAAGGCGCCCGGTTCAGCCTGCATTTCCCTGAATCCCTCCTCACCCGCGCTAGCGAGCAGGACCAGCATATATGAGCAGCCAGCGGATTCTCATCGTAGACGATGAGGTGCATATCCGGCGTCTGTTGCACGGTACGTTGACGCGGGCGGGCTATGACGTCGCCGAAGCGGTGAACGCGGCACAAGCGCTGGACGAGGCCCGGCGGACCAAGCCTGACGCCATCCTCCTCGATCTGGGCTTGCCCGACCGCGACGGGTTGGAGATCGTCCAGTTGCTCAAGGCGGCGGTGGCCGCGCCCATCATCGTCGTGTCTGCCCGCGAAGCGACCGAGCAAAAGGTCGCCGCACTCGATCTGGGCGCGCATGACTATGTCACCAAGCCCTTCGATAGCGAGGAAGTGCTCGCGCGCCTTCGTGCCGCGCTGCGCGAGCGTGTGGCGGCGCAGGGGGCCGCGCCCGTCGTCCAGTCCGGCCCCGTGGAAATCGACCTCGCCAATCGGCGCATCATGCGTGATGGCGAGGAGGTGCATCTGACCCGCAAGGAGTTCGAGGTCCTCACCCAACTGGCAATGCACCCCGGCCGCGTCGTCACGCATCAACAGATTCTGGCAGCCGCCTGGCCGCACGATCATGATCGCCGGATCGACTATCTACGAATCGTCGTGCGCAATTTGAGGCAGAAGCTGGAAAAGGACCCCGCGCGACCGTCCATGATCGTCAATGAACTTGGCATCGGCTATCGACTGATGGCGGATTAGAGCGCGCTGCGTAAAATCGGACGCAAGGCGCGCGCTCTAGTTATTTGTTGTCGCATCGTTTTTGCGCAAAACCGGTTCCCACTTTTGCGCACGATGCTCTAGGCCCGCCCCGCCCTCAGCCCTGCAAATGCTATGAAAATACTATGGCGATCGGAGATCCGACCGCTCGAAAGCATATGCGCCCATCCGTAAGTCTCATGCCGCCACGATGAAGGGCGCCATGCAGGCCAGGAAGACAAGCTTACAACAGGATCTGGGCCTGAGACTGACCGGAATTTTCCTGATTGGCGCGAGCTGGTTCGGTGTCAGGCTTCTGTCCCGGGTGGTGAATCTTCCGCCGGAACATGAGGCGACAATGGCAGAAATGGGTGTGGCGGCGGCGAGCTTCCTCGGCGCAACGAGCGGGGTCGCATTGTCGGTGATCGGGGCGCATATCTTCGACCCCGTGCCACTATCGGCTCTCTGGGTCAGCGCTCCGGATCATCATGTAAAGAATGAGCGGCGGCGCACCGCGCTGTTCCCATCCCGATCGACGCCGAGACGTACCGAGGGCGTCATCTCATCGAAAACTACTTCTGCAAACTCACAGAGTTCACACGCATTACCATAGGCTCGGAAATTCTCGAGAATAAATTGTTATTTTTCAGTAAGTTAGTGGTGCCCGGGGACGGAGTCGAACCGCCGACACTGCGATTTTCAGTCGCATGCTCTACCAACTGAGCTACCCGGGCACGAGCGCCGGGGAGGACCACCGGCGGCGTTGAGAGGCGTGCCTATAGGCATCAATCCGGGGGGTTGTCCACCCCATCATCGTCGCTTTTTTTCATCTCGTCGGCGGCGAAGGTTCCGGGGACGCGATAGCCTTCGCCCAGCCATTGCAGCAGGTCACGGTCACGGCAGGCCTTTCCGCAGAAGGGCCGCGTGTCGGGATGCGCTGGCTGGCCGCAGATCGGGCAGGAGGAAGATTTAGGCGACATGGCCCGCCGATATGGCAAGGGCCGGGTCCGCCTTCAAGCTGACGGCGCCGCCACGGCGGCGGGCGAGCTGCTCCAGCCAGTCGGTCGCCTTGTAAAGGCGGTCGATGATGGAGGGCGCAGCGGTGATCGTCACCGGCCCGCCATTGCCTTCCCTTTCGGCACGGCGGAGCAAGGCGAGAGCCGCCGTTTCGGTCGGATCAGCCCGCAACAACTCCATGAGGTTCATCCGCTCGCGGCGGCGGATGACCTGGACGAAGCCGAAGCCGTTGACCGCCGTACGCTCAAAAGGGAGCGGCAGATATTTGTCGATCTGCGCGGAGGCGACGGCGCGCTCATCCTTATTGTTCATGGTGGGCAGATCGACGCCGATCGACCCGGTCAGCCCCATGCGTCGGATCGCCTGCGCCGCCAGTTTCGCGCCCTTGGGGCCGAGCTTCGCGGGCGGCAACGATCCGTCTACGTCGATAAGGATCATCGCGGGCGTCGGGAAGATGCGGAGCGCCGCTTCCTCCGTGCCGATTTCCCCGGACATCGCCTCTTCCATCAGTTCGCTCCAGCCATGGGCTTCGAAGCGATCCTCGCCATGGGCCGGGCATGGGGTGATGGGCAGGCCCGTGGCGCGCAGGCGCTGGAGGAGGCTGGGAGCCGGATGCACCTTGGAGCCCGGCTGGGCGATGCGGGCCTTGGCCAGCTTGGGGCGGCCTTCCTCCGGGATGGCTTCTCGCAGGATTTCGAGGAGAACGGTCGCACCCTCTGCGGTTTTTGGCGGGATGGGTTCGACCAGCACTTCCTCGCCCGAGATCAGGCGGGCGATGCCGCGCTTCTTGGGGATGATGGTCCGGACGAGCTTGCCCTGCATGACCGCACCGGCGCGGGCGCCATCGCCCTCACGCTCGATTTGTGCCTCGACCAAACGGCCCTTTTCGATCAACGCGGCGCGGGCCTCGCCAATCCCTTCTTCATAGAGCCATTCGGCCATAATATATTCCTGTTGGTCGGGATTGCCGAGCCGGGAAATGTGCCATTTCCCTTGCCATCCCTCTAGTCCAATGGGTAGCCCGCTGCCTTCAGCAGCGCGCGGGTTTCGTAAAGGGGCAGGCCCATGATCGCGCTATGGCTGCCCTGTATCGCGCGGATCAGCCCGGCGGCACGGCCCTGAATCGCATAGCCGCCTGCCTTGCCGTGCCATTCTTCGCTGGCGATATAGGCGTCGATCTCGGCGCGCTCCAGACGTTTGAAGATAACGATATTGGTGGAAAGGCGATGCCTTGCCCTGCCCTCGCCATCGATGAGCGTGATAGCGCTCAGCACGCGGTGACGGCGGCCGGAGAGCAGCGAAAGACAGGCTCGCGCTTCACCCTCCGTCTCTGCCTTGGGCAGGATGCGGCGGCCTGCCGCGACGACCGTATCGCCGGAAAGCACCAGCGCGCCGGGATGACGGGTAGCCACCAACGCAGCCTTTTCACCGGCCACGCGCGCGGCATAGGCGGCTGGCAATTCGCCTTTCAAAGGGGTTTCATCAAGATTGGCGGGGTCCACAGCGTCGGGACGCACGCCGATCTGACCCAGAAGTTCACACCGTCTGGGAGAAGCCGAAGCAAGGATGAGCCGCATCGAAAAAGCGGCTTATTTGAAGCGGTAAGTGATCCGACCCTTGGTCAGGTCGTAGGGGGTCAGTTCGACCAACACTTCGTCGCCCACCAGCACGCGAATGCGGTTTTTCCGCATCTTGCCCGCCGTGTGGCCAAGGATCTCGTGATCATTTTCAAGCCGGACGCGGAACATGGCGTTGGGGAGAAGCTCCACAACCTGTCCGCGCATTTCAAGCAGTTCTTCTTTTGCCATAATATCCTGGGGAAACCAAAAATCGCGCCGCCATAGCGGCAAAATGCGGAAAATGAAAGTCAGGCTGACACGCCAAATACATCGCCCGCGTCAGACAAGGCCGCAAAGATGTGATCAAGCTGATCCACATCCGTACAAAAGGGCGGCATCAGGTAGATGCTGTTGCCCAAAGGACGCAGCAAAATGCCCCGATCAAGGAAGAAGGCGCGCAGGCGGGGAGCGAGGTCCGACAGATACCCTGCGTCCGGCGCGATCAGGTCAATCGCGACGATCGTGCCAAGCTGCCGGGCATTCGTGAAGGCTGGATGAAGCGCCAGCTTGCCGAGTCGCTCCGCCATATTCTGTTCGAGCGCGGCGATGCGGCCGAGCACATCCTCCTCGCGCCAGATGGCGAGGTTGGCCGCCGCCGCCGCGCAGGAGATGGCATTCGCTGTGTAGCTGGACGAATGGTAGAAAAGCCGCGCCCGGTCCTGCGACTTGTGCGCGTCGAATATGCGGGCCGTGGCGAGCGTCGCCGCGAGGGGGACGGAGCCGCCGGTGATCCCTTTTGCAACTGCCATGATGTCCGGCACGACGCCCGCCTGCTCGCAAGCGAAGACTGTGCCGGTGCGGCCCCAGCCGGTCATTACTTCGTCGGCAATGAAGAGAACATCATGTCGGGCGCAGATTTCCGCCATCTGCCGCAATATGGCAGGCGAGTAGATCAGCATCCCGCCAGCACCCAGCACCAAAGGTTCAACGATGAACGCCGCCGGATGCTCCTTGCAAGCCGCTTCCAACGCGTCGAGCGTCTGTTGCTCCGCACCCGGCGCGGGAAAGGGAATGGTGCCGACGTCGAACAGCAAGGGCGTCCAGGCGGCATTGTATACGCCACGCTCGCCGACCGACATCGTGCCGATCGTGTCGCCATGATAGCCATGTTCAAGGACGAGGATGCGATGCCGGGGCGCGGACAAACCATCCAGCGCGCGATTGTGCCAGTAGCCGAGCGCCATCTTCAGCGCGACTTCGACGGAGGTCGATCCGCTGTCGGAATAGAAGACATGGGCGAGCGGGTCGCGCCCTTCCGCGCGGGGGGCGAGTTCGATCAGGCCGCGCGCAACCTCTTCGGCAGGCTCATGCGTGTAATTTGCAAAGATCAGCTGGTCGAGCTGCCCGGCCTGCTGAGCGATGGCAGCGGCGATGCGGGGGTGACAGTGGCCATGCGTCGTCACCCACCAACTGGAGATGGCGTCGATCAACGTGCCGCCGTCTGCCAGATGCAACAGGGCGCCTTCCGCACGAACGACATGCGGGATGGGTTCGTTGAGGCCGTGCTGGGTGAAGGGGTGCCAAATAGGGGAGGTCATGGCGAGACGCTTAGAATAGCCCAAGCGTCAGGCCAAGCACCCTCCCCTATATTATGCCGCTCCCGCTTACTTAGCCGAGGTGGCCGGGGCAGCAGGCGCGGCTGGCGTCGCCGGTGCCGCAGGCGCGGCGGCCTGGATACGCTGCTGCAACGCCGGGTCGGCGGCGGCGGCCTGACCGATCTCATTGAACTTTTCCGGCGCGATGCCCGATGCCTGCAACGCGGCGAGCATCTTGGGTTGTTTTTCCGCATCAGCGATGCTGGTGTCGGACTGGATCTTGGTCACTTCGACCGCAGCAGCCGCAAACAGCTTGATGTCAGCTTCGCTAAATTTGCCCGCAGCAGCGGAAGGAGCCGCCGGAGTGGCCGGAGCCGCAGGCGTTGCCGGAGCGGCTGCGCCCTGAGCCAGAACTGGTGCCGCTGCCAACAGAGCGACCGATGCCATTGCTGTCTTCAAAACCAGTGATGAACGAAAACCCGTCAACATGCTTCTCCTTGCGATTTGATGTCTCAAAGCTGTGGAAGAGCGCACGAGGTTTAAAGAGTGTTCCGGCGAAACGTGAGATTTGAGGGACGACGGCCGGGCGTCGCGCGGCTCGCCCTCGCATCATCACGGTTCATCGCAGGGCAGAATCGTTACTGGTCCTCATCTTTTCACCAGATTCTCACTCGATCCTGAGGCGCGAGATAGAGCTTGCTGCCGGGCGCGGGGTTGAAGGCAGCGTACCATTGATCGAAATTACGCACGGTATCCGCCCGATATTGCGACGGCGAATGCGGGTCGGTGACCAGCCGCTGGCGCAAGTTGGGCTCGCGATAATTGCGCCGCCATACTTGCGCCCAGCCGAGGAAGAAGCGCTGGTCCCCGGTGGTGCCGTCGATCACCGGCGCGGGCTTGCCGCCGAGCGACGCATGATAGGCATCCAGCGCCACCGCGACGCCCGCCAGATCGCCGATATTTTCGCCCAACGTGAAATCACCCTTCACATGCGCGCCGGGAAAAGGCTCATAGGCGTCATATTGCTTTATCAGCTTGCCGGTCAGGGCCTTGAAGGCAGCGACATCAGCATCGCTCCACCACTGATTGAGCTTGCCGGTCTCATCATATTTCGCGCCCTGATCGTCGAAATGGTGGCTGAGTTCGTGGCCGATGACAGCGCCAATGCCGCCATAATTCACCGCCGGATCGGCATGGGGATCGAAGAAGGGCGGTTGCAGGATGGCGGCCGGAAAGACGATCTCGACCATGGAGAAGTCCGCATAGGCGTTGATCTCCATCGGCGTCATCTGCCATTCCCAGCGGTAGATGGGTTTGCCCAGCTTCCCCATCTGATAGTCGAATTCATATTGGTTCGACCGCAGCGCGTTGCCGAACAGGTCGCCCGCGGTGATTGTAAGCCCGTTATAATCCCGCCATTTTTCGGGATAACCGATCTTGGGCGTGAAGGCGGCCAGCTTCTTGTGCGCCCTCGCCTTCGCGCCATCGCTCATCCAGCCGAGGCCATCGATGCGGCGGCCCATGGCGGCGATGACATTTTTGACGAGCTGGTCCATCGCCGCCTTGGTTTCCGGCGGGAAATAGCGGGCGACATAGATTTTGCCGACTTCTTCGCCCATCGCCTGCTTGACGAAGCTGACGGCGCGCTTCCACCGATCTTCGCGCTGCGGCGTGCCGGACAGGGTGGTGCCGTAGAAAGCGAAGTCAGCATCGGCGATCCGGTCGGGGAGATAATCGGCGTAGCTGTGGAGGCTACGCAGGAGCAATGCGTCCTTCAGCACACCTATCGGGGTGCGCGCGATCAATGCTGCTTCGCCCGTAATCGCCGTCGGCTGCGCGACGATCAGCGCCTGCGGCTTCAGGCGGTTCGCGGCGAAATAGGTCGAAAAGTCGAAGCCGGGCGCGGCTTTCTGCAAATCGGCGAGCGTCATGCGGTTGTAGGTCTTGTCCGCGTCCCGGCTGTTGACCTGGGTCCAGTGGACCTTTGCCACTTCCGTTTCGAACGCCATCAGGGCAGCGGCGCGTGCCTTCGCGTCGCTCGCGCCCGCCAGTGTCAGCATCTGTTCGAGATGAGCGGCATAGGCGGTGCGGATGGCCGCCATCTTCTCGTCAGGCTGTAGATAGAAGTCACGATCCGGCAGGCCGAGGCCCGATTGGCGGAGGTTCAGGATGTAAGTGTCGGGCGCCTTGTCATCCTGTCCCACATAGAAAGTGAACGGGCCTGCGATACCAGCTCGTGCAGCCTCCGCCGCGAGACGAGCATAGCCTACCTTGTCCTTCACCGCCGCGATCTTCGCGAGCCAGGGCTTGATGGGGGTCAGGCCCTTCGCTTCCACGGTGGGGGCGTCCAGATAACTGGCATAGGCGAGGCCGATACGGCTGGCGGGGTCTTTCCTTGCCTCCTCCAATATGCCGCGGGTGCGTTCGCGCGACAGGTCGTCAAGGACGTTGAACGCGCCATAGTTGGACTTGTCGGCAGGGATCGGCGTGGCCCTGGCCCAGCCGCCATTGGCGTGGAGGTAGAAATCATCGCCCGGCTTGACGGCCGGGTCCATGCCCTTGTCGTCGAAGCCGTAGCTGCCATAGGTCGGCTTGGCCGATGGCGCCTGGTCAGCCTGCGCGGCGTTGGTCGCGAGCAGCAGAGCGCCAATCGCGGCGCTCATCAAAAGATTTTTCATCGAAGCATCCCTTGCTTGATCCGATCATGGCAATTGACCCGGCGCAGGGCGACAAGTCCATGTCATTTGTCGAAAATCCTGCAAAAGCGGCTGCGCCCCTCTTCAGGGCAAGTGGATATTCTCGGCGAAAGCAGCCTTCAGGCTGGCGG
>CAMPIM010000031.1 GCA_946886365.1 uncultured Novosphingobium sp. | reverse complement strand
GCCTGCACCCCCAGCGGGATCGCGAACGCGTGGTTCACCTCGATCATCAAAGGCACCAATATGTGCCCCAACAGCAGGATCACGATATAGGCGGGGAAATCGTCAGCCCGCGACACATCCCATGGCTGGCCGCACGCATTGCAGGCCGGACTGGGCTTCAGGAACCCTGCGAACATCGCGCCTTCGCCGCAGGCCGGGCAACGGCCGCGCAGTCCTGAAGTCAAGGCGGGGCGAAGCGGTCGCACGGCGGCACTAGCGGAAGGATGGTCGCTCATGCGTCGCCCTTATGGCGGCGCGGCGGACCACGCAACACAGGTTTAAGCGCCTACCTCCCTTTCGCCCCGCCAAAAGGCTGTTAAGACGGCCCCCATGCGACTGCCGGGTGCCTCCGAAGCCTTTGTCCTGTTCGACGATGCGCGAGAGCGCAATCCCGCGCCCGCGCGTCTCTATCGTGACCCGGTGGAGATCATCTGCGCCAATTGCCTTGAGGATGTGCAGCCCGCCCTCGACCGCATCGCCGAAGCGGGCGAAATGGGCCTCCATGTCGCCGGTTACATGAGCTATGAGGCGGGGCTGATGCTGGAGGATCGCCTACAGCCGATCGCTCTCCGTCAAGGCGACCACGCGCCCGCCATGCCGCTCCTTTGGTTCGGCCTGTTCGAAGGACATCGGCTGATCGATCCCGCGCTGATGCCGGATCTGCTACCCGATCCCGCCACCGCCAGCATAGAAGCGCCGCAGCCGCTGGTGGATGAAAAGGCTTATCGCGCGGCCTTCGCCCAGGTGCAGGACTATATCCGGGCAGGGGACATTTATCAGGTCAATCTGACCTTCCCCTGCGCCGCGCGCTTCGACGGCGACCTGATGGCGCTCTACGCCGCGATCCGTCCTCGCCAACGCGCGGGCTACGGCGGCATCATCCGCACCGGCGCCCACAATATCCTCTCCTTCTCGCCCGAACTTTTCTTCACCAACGTGCGCGGGCAGCTGACCGCCCGGCCCATGAAGGGCACCGCCCTTCGCTCCGCCGACCCCGTCCGCGATGCGGCACTGGCACGGGAATTGGAGGAGGACATCAAGCAGCGCGCGGAAAATCTGATGATCGTCGACCTACTGCGCAACGATCTGTCCCGCGTGTCGCGCGCCGGAACCGTGATCGTGCCCGATCTCTTCCATGTCGAAACCTATCCAACCGTGCATCAGATGGTCTCGACCATCCGCGCACGGCTGCTACCGGGCCTGTCGCCCGTCGATATCCTGCGCGTCCTCTTTCCCTGCGGATCGATCACCGGCGCGCCAAAGGTGCGGGCGATGGAAATTATCGATGCAGTGGAGGCACATCCGCGCGACATCTATACCGGCACCATGGGCTGGATCGATCCGAACGGAGACGCTGCCTTCAATGTTGCCATTCGCACGATTTGGGTTGAAGAAGGCAGCAAGGAGGGGCGCCTGGGATTGGGTTCGGCCATTGTCGCGGACTCGGATGCGGCATCCGAGTGGGCGGAATGCCTGGCCAAGGGGCGCTTCCTGACGACTGCGGGACAGTAGGGGGCTTGAATAGTTTCGATGTCATTGGATGACGGACGGTTCGATCTGCTCGAAACCATGGCTTTCGATCCGGTCGACGGTATCAGGTTGCTGGAGCTGCATCTGGAACGGCTGAAGGAAAGTGCCACGGCACTCGACTTCGTCTTCGACCGTCACGACGTTCGCAACGAATTACAGGCCGCGACTTTCCGCCTGCGCGAACGCAGCCGCCTCCGCCTTCTCGTCTCGCGGCGCGGCTCCATCGCCATCGAGGTGCGCGAACATCGCACCTGGCCCCAGGCGATCATGCAGGTGGCGATCGTGCCCCGGAAGAGCCGAACCGATGACTTTCGCCTCACGCACAAGACCACCGACCGGACAATCTATCGGGACGCGTTGAAGCGCGGCGGCACTTACGAAGTGCTGATGACCGACGAAGAAGGCTTCCTCACCGAAGGCTGCTTCTCCTCCATTTTCGTGGAACGCGGCGACAAGCTGGTGACGCCGCCCCTCGCGCGCGGCATCTTACCCGGCGTCCTGCGCCGCAGCCTCATTGAAATGAACGAAGCGGTCGAAGCCGACCTCAAACCGCGCGACTTGGAAAACGGCTTCTTCATCGGCAACGCCGCCCGAGGCATGGTCGCGGCCTCTCTCGCAAGGTAGAAACTCTCCCCTCCCGCAAGCGGGAGGGGCCGGGGGTGGGCCAGCAGCCTCTCCTGCTCGGCTTACTTCCGTCATCCAGCGAACGCTGGGATCTCAGGCCAACGCGCACCAAGCCTCCCCAGATTCCAGCTTCCGCTGGAATGACGAAAACTATCTGGCGGTTGCCCCCCGCGCCATAGCGCACTAAGGAGCCTCGCGTCCGCCCGCGCGGACTCACTATTCATCAGAAAGAGTGTCACGATGAGCCAGACTTCCGCTGCCCTCGGTCGCATCCAGCCCTCCGCCACCCTGGCGATGAGCGCGCGTGTGAATGCCCTCAAAGCCGAAGGCGTCGATGTCATTGGTCTCTCGGCCGGCGAACCCGATTTCGACACGCCCGACTTCGTCAAGGAAGCTGGCATTGCCGCGATTCGCAAGAACCTGACCCGCTACACGGACGTCGATGGCACCGCCGACCTCAAGGACGCGGTCGCCTTCAAGTTCAACCGCGACAACGGCCTGACCTACAAGCGCAGCCAGATCAGCGTGAACTCGGGCGGCAAGCACACGCTGTTCAACGCGCTGGTCGCCACTGTCGACGTGGGCGATGAAGTCATCATCCCGGCGCCTTATTGGGTCAGCTATCCCGACATCGTGAACTTCGCGGGCGGCACGCCCGTCTTCGTCGAAGGTCCCGCGAGCCAGGGCTACAAGATCACCGCCGCCCAGCTCGACGCCGCGATCACGCCGCGCACCAAATGGCTGATCCTGAATTCGCCCTCCAACCCTTCGGGCGCGGCCTATTCGGCCGATGAGCTGAAGAGCCTGGGCGAAGTGCTGCGTCGCCACCCGCATGTGCTCATCATGACCGACGACATGTACGAACATGTCTGGTACGCGCCGACCCCCTTCGCGACCATCGCGCAGGTATGCCCGGACCTTTACGACCGCACCCTGACCGTGAACGGCTGCTCCAAGGCATTCTCGATGACCGGCTGGCGCATCGGTTTCGCCGGTGGCCCGGAATGGATCATCAAGGCGATGGGCAAGCTCCAGTCGCAGTCCACGTCGAACCCCTGCTCGATCAGCCAGGCGGCCGCCGTCGCCGCGCTGACCGGGGAGCAGGACTTCCTTGAAGAGCGCAACGCCGCCTTCAAGAAGCGCCGCGACATGGTCGTGTCGATGCTGAACGACGCGCCCGGCCTTGACTGCCCGACGCCCGAAGGCGCCTTCTACGTCTATCCCGACGCCAGCGGCTTGATGGGCAAGACCACGCCCAAGGGCCAACTGATCGACACCGACGAAAAGCTCATCGGCTATTTCCTCGATGAAGCCCGCGTCGCCGCCGTTCACGGCGCCGCCTTCGGCCTCTCGCCCGCCTTCCGTATCAGCTACGCGACCTCGGAAGAAATTCTGGCCAAGGCGTGCAAGCGCATCCAGGAAGCCTGCGCCGCCCTCAAATAAGTCCCCTTAATCCTCCCCATGCCGAGCATGGGGAGGGGGACCAATTGCGGAGCAAATGGTGGAAGGGAAAAAGCGCAACACAAGCCGTTTCCCTCATCTATCCGAAAAAAAACGGACTCCCGTCCGGCACACCGTCTTGCAGCCAGAACAAGGTCGCCTATATCCCATTTCAATTTGAAACTGGATAGGCCACCTCGTTCACCAAAGGCTAACCCTCCCACTGCTAATCCCGTCCTTCCGGGAAATGATAGAAAGGAAGAAGGCCGTGCTGGCATTCCTGAAATCCGACCTGTTCCTTCGCTTTCTCGGCGGGTTTGTGATCGGGTCCGCTGGCGTCTTCGCCCTCCACCTCGCCGATCCTCCGGCCCTGACGACCCCGGCCATGGCCGCGTCCGACAGCGCGCCCGAGGCGAATTCAAATGCGGCCCTTTAACGCCTTCCTCATCGCCCTCTCTGCGGCCGCCGCCGTCGCCTCTCCCCTGCGCGCCGAGCGCCCCGTCCTCGCTCCGGCACCCGCGATAGATGCCCCGGCAACCCGAAAGCTGGAGACCGCAGTTTTTGCTGGCGGCTGTTTCTGGGGAGTCGAGGGCGTCTTTTCCCACATCAAGGGCGTCCGTCTCGTCACCTCCGGTTTTTCTGGCGGCCCTGCCAACCTCAAGGTCGACTATGACCGTGTGAGCGAAGGCGACACGGGTTTCGCCGAATCCGTCCGCGTCACCTACGATCCCCGGCAGGTCAGCTACGGCACATTGCTGCGAGTCTTCTTTTCGGTGATCGCCGACCCCACCACGCTCAACTATCAAGGTCCCGATCGCGGCACCCAATATCGCAGCGCACTCTTCCCCCTCACTCCGGGGCAGGACAAGGCCGCTCGCGCGTATCTGGCACAGCTGGACAAGGCGGGACTGTGGCGCGACCCGATCGTGACGAAGGTCGAACGCTTCACCGGCTTCCAGGCCGCTGACGCCTATCATCAGGATTTCCTGACCCGCAACCCGCGCCATCCCTATATCAAGCGTTGGGACATGCCCAAGCTCGCCGCGTTCAAGGCGATGTACCCCAACCTCTACAGCGCCCGCCCCTCAGCCTGAAAAGGACATAGCCATGACCCGGATCCAAGGATTGAAGCTTCTATCGACCTTGGACGAGGATGGTCGGCTGACCGTCGAACTGGCGGAGGAGACGCTACCGCCGCCTCGGGCGGACGAGGTGCTGGTCCGCGTAGAAGCGGCACCCATCAACCCGTCAGACCTCGCCCTGCTTTTCGCCTCCGCCGACCTTGAAAATGCTGATTACAGCGAAGGCCGGATCGTTGCCCAGATGCCCGACGCCGCCCGTCGCGCGCTGGCGGGGCGGGTGGGTCAGCCCATGACGATCGGCAATGAAGGGGCTGGCACCGTCATCAATGCTGGCGAATCCCCGGAAGCTCAGGCCCTGCTGGGCAAGCGCGTCGCCCTGATCAGCGGCGGCATGTTCGCGCAATATCGCATCGTCAACGCCCGCGCCTGCATGGTCTTGCCCGATGAGGTGACGGCGGAGCAGGGCGCGTCCGCCTTCGTGAACCCCATGACGGCCCTTGGCTTTGTAGAAACCATGAAGCGGGAAGGGCACAAGGCCATCGTCCACACCGCCGCCGCCTCCAACCTGGGCCAGATGCTGGTGCGCATCGCTCAGGAAGACGGCATTCCGCTGGTGAACATCGTGCGCAACGACGCGCAGGTGGCGATCCTCGAAGGGATCGGCGCGGACCATGTGCTCAACAGTTCGGCAGAGGACTTCCCCGCTCGGCTTGAAGCGGCCATCGCAGCCACCGGCGCGACCATCGCCTTCGACGCGATCGGTGGCGGTAATCTCGTCAGCCAGATACTGCATGCCATGGAACAGGTCGCCAGCAAGGACGCGCCCTATAGCCGCTATGGTTCCGACAGCCCCAAGCAAGCCTATATTTACGGCGCGCTCGACCTGTCCCCCACCATCCTGACGCGCAGCTTTGGGTTTGGCTGGTCTGTTGGCGGCTGGCTGCTCTTCCCCTTCCTGCAAAAGGCGGGACCGGAAACGATCGAACGGATGAAGCAACGCGTGATGGACAACATCACGACCACCTTCGCCAGCCACTATAAGGGCCACATCTCGCTGTCCGAAGCGCTCAGCCGTGAAGCCGTGCTCACCTACAATGCCCGGCGCACCGGCGAGAAATATCTGATCGTTCCGAATTGATCTGGAGCGCGGGAGTTCAGGAGCGCCACGTCAGCGCTCCTGAAAAAGCCCCGTCGCGTCAGGCCGCCATCTGGTGCAGCACGCACAGCTTGTTGCCTGCCGGGTCGCGCAGATAGGCCAGGTACAATTTGCCCATGCCGCCGTCACGAACACCGGGCGGATCTTCGCAAGTCGTGCCGCCTGCCGCGATCCCCGCCGCATGCCATGCATCGGCCTGCTCGGGCGAAGAGACCGAAAAGCCGATAGTTCCGCCATTGGCCGCACAGGCCGGTTCACCGTTGAGCGGCTTGGAAATCGCGAACGCACCGGTCGGCGTCATGTAGAAGACACGATCCTTGTCGTCGATGAAACCCGGCGACACACCCAGAGCGCCCAGCGTCGCGTCATAAAATTGCTTGGATTTCTGAATGTCGTCGGCACCAACCATGATGTGGCTGAACATATGCATCCTCTCTGCCATTTCGCGCGGCCCGCAACCAGCCGGGCTCACCGGCCCGGTTGAGGAACGCTTCGAATAAAAAAGCCGAACTCTCCGATCCAATGGTTCGGAAAGCTCCACAAAACCACGGCTTGCCTTTGCCGCCCCTTATGCATGAACCAGCTGGAGCACGCTGTCGATCCTCATCGGCGCATCAATGTGATCCCGGGAAATGCTTCACGGCCGATGGCGTATCGCCGCTGCGTCGGTGCCTTAAATAGCAAATGGGCGGAGCCTGAACCCAGACCCCGCCCAAAAAGCATCCGCCAAAACCGGCAGGCCTTATTTCGGCGCCAGCACCATCAGCATCTGGCGGCCTTCCATGCGCGGATAGGCTTCGACCTTGGCGATCTCGCCGACATTCTCCGCCACGCGCTGGAGCAGCTGCATGCCAAGCTGTTGGTGCGACAATTCGCGACCGCGGAAGCGCAGGGTGATCTTCACCTTGTCGCCATCGCCGATGAAATCATGGACCTTCTTCATCTTCGTATCATAGTCATGATCGTCGATGTTCGGACGCATCTTGATCTCTTTGAGTTCCTGCGTCTTCTGGGTCTTGCGGGCGATATTCGCCTTCTTCTGGGCCTCGTACTTGAACTTGCCAATGTCCAGAAACTTGCAAACCGGCGGATCGGCGGTCGGCGATACTTCGACCAGGTCCAGCCCGATCTCGTAAGCGCGCTCCATGGCCTCCTGCGTAAACATCACGCCCAGATTTTCGCCTTCGTCGTCGATCACGCGCACCTTGGGCACGGTGATAAACTCATTGTAACGGGGACCGGACTTAGGCGGCGGCGCCAGCGGGCGGCGCATCATTGGGGGACGTATAGCGGCTTCTCCTATTGTTGCTTACAAAACGGCTCTGGCGGCCTTTAGCGCAAAGCCGAAAGGGGCGGCAAGTCCGCAGTTACGGAATTACCGGCCCCATGTGGCATAGCTGCCTCACCGCATATCGGGGGCGAGCGCCTCTTTTGCAAGGCGGGCGATGACATCATCAACGGCGAGGACGCTTTGCCCCTCCTTGCCCAACTCACGCAGCGCCACCGTGCCTTCATCGGCTTCGCGACGCCCGACAACCAGCAAATTCGGCACTTTGCCAAGGCTATGCTCGCGCACCTTGTAGTTGATCTTCTCGTTGCGAACATCGACTTCGGCTCGGATTCCGGCGGCGCGAAGCTTCTCCACCACCGCATTCGCATAGTCGTCCGCATCTGAAACGATGGTCGCGACAACCGCCTGCACCGGGGCGAGCCAGAGCGGGAATTTGCCCGCATAATGTTCGATCAATATGCCGATGAACCGCTCATAGGACCCGAAAATCGCCCGATGGAGCATGACAGGGCGGTGCCGCTCGCCATCTTCACCCACATAGGAAGCGTCGAGTCGCTCCGGCAGCACCCGATCCGACTGGATCGTGCCCACCTGCCAAGTCCGCCCGATCGCATCGGTCAGATGCCATTCCAGCTTTGGCGCATAGAAGGCGCCCTCGCCCGGCAGCTCCTCCCAGCCATATTCGGGCGTGTTCAGCCCCGCAGCGGCGACGGCGTTGCGCAGTTCCTCCTCGGCCTTGTCCCACATTTCCTCGGTGCCGAAGCGCTTCTCCGGACGCAGCGCCAGCTTGATCGAGTAAGTGAAGCCGAAATTCTTGTAGATCCGGTCCGCCAGTTCGCAGAAGGCCCGCACCTCCGCAACGATCTGGTCCTCGCGGCAGAAGATATGGGCGTCATCCTGCGTGAACTGGCGTACGCGCATCAACCCGTGCAGCGCGCCATGCGGCTCGTTGCGGTGGCAGCAGCCATTCTCATAGAAACGCAACGGCAGGTCGCGATAGCTTTTGATCCCCTGCTTGAAGATCAAAATGTGCGCCGGGCAGTTCATGGGCTTGAGCGCCATCCAGTCGACATCGTCGGACACCAGCGGCCCTTCATCCTCGACGTTCGGCACCTCGTCGGGGATGACAAACATATTCTCGCGATATTTGCCCCAATGGCCCGACTGCTCCCACTGGCGCGCATCCATCACCTGCGGCGTCTTGACCTCGCGATAGCCCGCCGCATCGATGGCGCGGCGCATATAGGCTTCCAGCTCGCGCCAGATCAGATAGCCCTTGGGATGCCAGAAGACCGACCCATGCGCTTCCTGCTGGAGGTGAAACAGGTCCATCTCCGCGCCCAGCTTGCGATGGTCGCGCTTGCCCGCTTCTTCGAGGCGCATGAGGTGCGCGTCCAACTGCTTCTTGTTGAGCCAGCCGGTGCCATAGATGCGCGACAGCATCGCATTCTCCTGATCGCCCCGCCAATAAGCGCCCGACACGCGAGTCAGTTTGAAAGCATTCGGGTCGAGCTTGCCGGTCGATGCCAGATGCGGCCCCCGACACATGTCGAGCCACTCGCCACCGGACCAGTAAACCGTCAGTTCCTCGCCCTCGGGAAGCTCCGCCGCCCATTCCGCCTTGAACGTCTCGCCTTCCGCCTTCCAGCGCGCGATCAGGTCCTCACGCGTCCACACCTCACGGCGGAGCGGCTTGTCGGCTGCGATCAGCTCCCGCATCTTCGCTTCGATCGCGGGCAGGTCCTCCTCGGTAAAGGGCCGGTGCTTTCCATCGATGACCGGGGGCGCAAAGTCATAGTAAAAACCGTCGTCCGTCGCCGGGCCAAAGGTGATCTGCGTCCCCGGAAACAGCGCCTGCACGGCTTCGGCCAGCAGATGCGCAAAGTCATGCCGCGCCAGTTCTAGCGCGTCCGCCTCATCCTTGCTCGTCACCAACGCGAGTTGCGCGTCGCCTTCCAAAGGCCGCATGATGTCGCGCAGTTCGCCGTCCACACGCGCCGCGATCGCCGCCTTAGCCAGACCCGGCCCGATCGCCGCTGCAATATCCGCCGGCGTAGTGCCGGGCGCGACTTCACGCACGGAACCGTCGGGCAGGGTGATCTTCAGCATGGCGGACAAGGGACAAGTCTTTCTGTGATTGGATGGCAGCGCAAAATGCCGCGCTTTCCCCATAAATGGGCGGCCCCGTCTGTCAATAGAAGGGCTCCGGGTGAAGCTCACGCGAAGAGCAGGCGCGCCTCGTCGCTGGTCTCCTGAAGGAAGGAGACGGGGCCGCCGACTTGCACCTCCGCCGGGAGCATGTCTGCGGTCATGTTGGCCAGCGTGAGCCCGCTTTGGCACGCGAGGATATTCACCCCAAACGCAAGCGCCTCGCTGATCAGCACTTCGAGCGGCGGCAAACCAGTCGCCGCATGTGCCGCGTCCGCCGGGGCCGTGATCGGGCGCCGCAGCAGCGCCACCGCATCCAGTTGCAGGAAGATGCTTGCCGCTCCGCCCAACGCCGCCTGCGCGCTCGCCAGCACCAGTGCGCCGCGTAGCCGCTCCGCGTCAGCCGTGGCGACGACGATCCTCAGTTCGCGCATAGTTCGGCGGCGCACGCCTTGCAGCCGGGGTCCTTGGCGACGCTCAACGTGCGGAAGCGCATGGAGAGCAGGTCGGCGAGCAGCAGCTTGCCCGCCATGTCCGCGCCGAAGGGGACCAGCGAGCGAATGACTTCCAGTGCGGCCAAGCTTCCCATCACGCCGGTAAGAGCGCCAATCACGCCCGTCTCGGCGCAGTTCCGCTCCGGCGCGTCCTGCGGATCGCCGACAAGGCAGCGATAGCAGGGCTGATCGGCTTCCCAGCCGCGATAGGTTGCGAGCTGCCCCTCGAACGGCCCGACTGCCGCCGACACCAACGGAATGCGCAGCCGCTGCGCGCAATCCGCCACCGCCAGCCGCGTCGCGAAGCTGTCGCACCCGTCCAGAACGACATCCGCGTCCCGCAGCATGAGCGCGGCATTGCCCGCATCGATCCGCGCATTGATGGGGATCAGCTTCACATCGGGATTGAGCCGCGCCACCGCCGCCATCGCGCCTTCAGCCTTCGCGACCCCGATGTCGCCGGTCCCGAACAGAACCTGCCGCTGCAAATTAGAAAGCGCGACATGATCGTCATCGATGACCCGGATCGTGCCGACGCCCGCCGCCGCCAGATAGAGGATCGCCGGGCTGCCGATCCCGCCCGCGCCGATCACCGCGACATCGGCCGACAGCAGCCGCGCCTGACCCGCGCCGCCAATTTCCTTGAGGACGATATGGCGGGCGTAGCGTTCCAACTGCTCGTCGGAAAGGGTCATGAGCTACTCACTCCCGTCGATCCGAAACCACCCGAACCCCTGACCGTCTCGTCCAGTTCCTCAACCTCGGCGAAGCGCGCCACCTGCACCGGCGCCGCCACCAGCTGCGCGATGCGGTCACCGCGTGAAATGACGAAAGGTTCAGCGCCCAGGTTGATGAGGATGACCTTCAATTCCCCGCGATAATCCGCGTCGATCGTGCCCGGCGTATTGGGCAGGCTGATCCCATGCTTCAGCGCCAGTCCCGACCGTGGCCGCACCTGCACCTCATAGCCATCGGGAATCGCCATCGCGAAGCCTGTCGCCACGGCATGCCGCCCGCCCGGCACGATGATCACATCCTCGGCGGCCACCACGTCCATGCCAGCCGCATGCTCGGTCGCATAGGCAGGCACTGGCAGCCCCTCACCATGGGGCAGGCGCTTCAGACGGATTTCAATCGGAGAGAGAGGGGAGGACATTGGCAACCTTTTCGATGATTCGGGTGGCGACGGCATCCTTGGGCAAATGCTCCCAGCTTTCGATGCCGTTCGCCGTGACGATATGCACGCTGTTGCTGTCGCCGCCCATCACGTCGCCTGACACATCATTGGCGATGATCCAGTCCGCACCCTTGCGCGCCAGCTTGGCCTCAGCATGTTCGGCAACCTTCTCGGTCTCGGCGGCAAAACCGATCAGCAGGGCAGGGCGCCCCGCATGTTTGCCCAAGGTGCCCAGAATGTCAGGATTCTCCACCAGCGCCAGCGGCGCAGGCTTCCCTGATCCATCCTTCTTCAGCTTCTGTTCGCAAGCGTCAGCCGTGCGCCAATCGGCAACCGCCGCCACCATAATCGCCACATCGGCGGGCAGCGCGCCCTCGACCGCCGCCAGCATCTCCCGCGCTGTTTCCACATCGACGCGATCCACGCCCGCAGGCGTCGCCAGATGCACCGGCCCGGCGACCAAAGTCACCCGCGCACCGGCCCGCGCCGCCGCCGCCGCAATGGCAAAGCCCTGCTTCCCCGAAGAGCGGTTTGCGATGTAGCGCACCGGATCGATCGGCTCATGCGTCGGTCCAGCGGTAACCAGAATATGCCGCCCTTTTAGCGGCAGGTCCGCGCCCTCAAAATCCGGTTGCCCCGCAAGCGGATCTTTCGCAGCCGGACGCTCCAGCAACCGCTCAATCTCTTCCACGATCGCTTCGGGTTCAGGCAAACGCCCCTTGCCGAACTCGCCGCAAGCCATCTCGCCGCTATCCGGCTCCATCAGATGGACGCCATCGGCATGCAACCGCGCCAGGTTCCGCTGCGTCGCTGCATGATGCCACATGCGCACGTTCATCGCGGGCGCCGCCAGCACCGGCTTGTCCGTCGCGAGCAGCAGCGTCGTCGCCAGATCATCGGCAATGCCATTGGCCATCTTGGCAAGAATATTCGCCGTCGCGGGCGCGACCACGACCAGATCAGCCTGTCGGCTCAGCTGGATATGCCCGATCTCCCGCTCTTCTTTCAGGTCGAACATGTCGCCATAAACATGGTCCTCGGTCAGCACGCCCAAGGAAAGCGGCGTCACGAAATGGGTGGCGCTGTCGGTCAGCACCGCCCGCACGGCGATACCGCGCTTCTTCAGCAGCCGCACCAGTTCCAGCGACTTATAGGCCGCGATGCCACCGGCGACGATCAGGAGGATGCGGCGATGAGTCATAGTTGCAGATGTAGCAGGGCCGTAACGACCGCTCCAGTCACCGCGGCAACACCGGCCACCGCGGCATAGCGCCACCCCCCGCCGATGCGGATCAGCCTCACCTCGGTCAGCGGCGGCGGCGGCGGCGCACCGCCCTTCTCGGGGAAGGCTTCCTCGATCCGGCGCACAAGGCCGGGCAGCCGCTGAAGCGTCCGCCAATTCTCGATCAGCGCATCCGCCGCCTTGGCTTCCGGACCCAGTTCCGCGCGCAGCCATTCCTTCACATAGGGCCCGCTCGTCTCCCACAGGTTGATGTCGGGATCGAGCGCGGTCGCCACGCCCTCCACCATCACCATGGTCTTCTGAAGCAGCAGCAAATGCGGCTGCGTCTGCATGTCGAAGTCGCGGGTGATGGCGAACAGGCCGTCCAACATGCCCCCGACCGAAAGCTCGCGCACCGGCTTGCCGCGCATCGGCTCGCCCACGGCGCGCAGGGCGGTCGCGAATTCCTCGACATTATGGTGGCCGGGCACATATTGCGCCTCGAAATGGATTTCGGCGACCCGCTTATAGTTGCCGGTGATCAGCCCGTAGAGAATCTCCGCCAGCCACATGCGCGCCCGCCGGTCGATTCGCCCCATGATGCCGAAATCGATCGCGACGATGTCGCCATTGGCGGTGACGAACAGGTTCCCCTGATGCATGTCCGCGTGGAAGAATCCCTCGGCGATTGCTTGCCGCAGGAAGGCGTTGACCAGCCGCGCCGCCAGTTCCTTTACGTCATGACCCGCCGCGATCAGGGCGTCGCGATCGGAAATCTTGATCCCGTCGATCCACTCCATCGTCATGACCTTGCCGGTCGTGCGATCCCAATCGATCATGGGCACGCGATAGCCCGGCATCGCCTCCATCGCCTCGGCGAGTTCGGACGCCGAAGCGGCTTCCCGGCGCAAATCCAGCTCGCGCGCGGTCCAGCGCTTCATGTTGGCGATGACCAGGCGCGGCCGCAATCGCGCGACCTCGCCACCCAACATTTCCACATGGGCAGCGGCCCATTCATAGGTCTGGATGTCGCGGTTGAACTGGTCCGTGACGCCCGGCCGGATCACTTTCACCGCGACATCGCGGCCGTCCGTGGTAATGGCGCGATGCACCTGCGCGATCGACGCAGCACCCACCGGTGCTTCATCGAAGCTGGTATAGATGCTCTCCAGCGGACGTCCGAAACTCTGTTCGATCTGCGCGCGAATGGTGGCGAAAGGCACGGGCGGCAGTGCGTCCTGCAACCGCAAAAGGTCGTTCGCCGCCTCATCCCCAACCAGATCGGGGCGTGTTGCCAGCGTCTGCCCCAGCTTGATGGCTGCAGGCCCGATCGCCTGAAAGGCATCGGCATAGCGCGGTTGCTTGGGCACCCGTGCCCCCACCCGCGCCAATCGCACCAGCCGCCTCACGGGCGTAGGCGTCAACGGATCGCGCTCAATCCCCTGCAGCGCCCCATGTCGCGCCAGCGTCCGGCCCCATTTCAGCAGCCGCCAAATATGCGTGATATGAGATGCCATCTACCTAAGCCCCTCCCCTTCAGGGGAGGGGTTGGGGTGGGGGCGAGCGGAGCGAGCGACTGCCGTCGCGAGGTCAGAGCAGCGCCGCTCACGCGGCGCACCCACCCTTCGAAGCAGGCACGTGACTGCTTCGAACCCTCCCTTGAAAGGGAGCGGCTCCATTGTGAGTCGCCCCACCATCAAATCTTCCACCCAGAATGGATCGCCACTAACCCACCCAGGATCGGCTCGACCTTCGTCTGCACGAAACCAGCCTCCCGGATCATCCGCTCAAATTCCGGCATAGGCGGAAAGCGCCGGATCGATTCGATCAGATAACGATAGCTGTCCTCATCATCGGCGAGCAGCTTGCCGAGCTTCGGCACCAGCCGATGCGAATAGACATCATACACATCGGCGAAGCCCGGCCAGGTCGTCGTCGAAAATTCCAGGCAGAAGAAGCGCCCGCCAAATTTCAACACGCGGTGCGCTTCCCGCAGCGCCTTGTCGATATGTGTCACATTGCGGATGCCAAAGGCGATCGTATAGGCGTCGAAGCTGCGGTCCTTGAATGTCAGTTCTTCCGCATTCTGCTCTGACCAAATCAGCCCTTCGAGGCCCTTCTTTTTCGCGCGCTCGACGCCCACGGCTAGCATTTCCGGATTGATGTCGGACACGGTGACGTGCGCGCCATGCTTGGCCATGCGAAAGGCGATGTCGCCCGTGCCGCCCGCCATGTCGAGGATCGCTTCATCCTTGCGCGGCTTCACGCGCCCGACAAGCTGGTCCTTCCACAGCCGGTGCGCGCCCACGGACATGGCGTCGTTCATCAGGTCATATTTGGAGGCGACATTGGAAAAGACCGCGCGCACCATCCCCTGTTTTTCAGAGGCATCCACGTCGCGATAGCCGAAAGAAGCAGTGTCGTTCATGGGCCAGCCTCCTAGAGCATTTGCATGTCCGGTGGAAACACCCCAGATCGGCGAAAATGTTCAGTGACTTGTCGGCATTATTCGGCCTGACGATCCGATCGCTATCCAAGAGAGATTTGAATGCCTGAACTGCCCGAAGTCGAAACCACGGTCGCTGGCCTCCGGTCGGTGCTGGAGGGCGCGGTTCTGACCCGTGTCGAAGCACGCCGCGCGGATCTCCGCTTCCCCATACCGGTCGATCTGCGGCAGCGACTGACTGGCGCGACCGTCACATCGCTGTCCCGCCGCGCCAAATATGGGCTCATCGAAACCAATCGCGGCGACACGCTGATCTTTCATCTTGGCATGTCGGGGCGTTGGCGAATCGATCCTGCCGAGATCGGGACACATGACCATCTTCTGATCGAGACTGGAAACGGACATCTGCTTTCCCTTAACGATCCGCGCCGCTTCGGCTCGATCGACCTCGTGCGCACCGACGGCTCACAGGCTTATGGTCCCTTTACCCGCATGGGCCCGGAGCCACTCGGACCCGATTTTTCGGCGAACTATCTCGCGCAGGTGCTGAAAGGGAAGGCGACATCGATCAAGGCGGCGCTGCTCGATCAGCGAATCGTGGCAGGGCTCGGCAACATCTATGTCTGCGAAGCGCTCAACATGGCGGGCATCTCCCCAACGCGCGAGGCGGGGCGGATCAGTCGGGCGCGGCTCGGGCTGCTGGCCGACGCGATTCGGGAAGTGCTGACAGCCGCGATTGCGGCCGGAGGGTCCACCTTGCGCGATTATGCCCGGCCCGATGGGGAGCTGGGCTATTTCTCCAAACAGTGGCGTGTCTATGGCCGGGAAGGCGAAAGCTGCGCCTGTGGCGGCGTAATCCGGCGACGCGTGGACGGCGGACGGTCGACCTTCTACTGCCCGAAATGCCAGAAATAGCACGCGCCTTCCCGTTGACGCTTTGGCTTATCCCCTGTAAGGGGCGCACCTTCACAGGGACGGCTGGCGATTCCGGCTGACCCTATTCACGAGATTTGACGAGACCGAGGACTTTAAATGGCCAATACGCCGCAAGCCAAGAAGCGCATCCGCCGCAACGCACGCCGCGCCGAAATCAACGGCGCCCGCATCAGCCGGATTCGTACCCTGGTGAAGAAGGTCGAATCCGCTCTCGCTGCCGGCGACAAGTCGGCTGCGGCCACGGCGCTTCAGTCCGTCCAGCCTGAACTGGCTCGTGGCGTCGCACGCGGCGTACTGCACAAGAACACCGCCGCTCGCAAGTTCGGCCGTCTCACGAAGCGGGTTAGCGCGCTCGCCTGAGCCGCTTCACTCGATCGTCGCGTAAAAATCGAAAAACCCGTCCCGCTCTGGGGCGGGTTTTTTTCATGATTCCGTCACGCGGCCGTAACGGACATCCGCAGTTTCCCGCGATTCCCTCACGATTCGAGCAAAAGGGCACAGAGGTGTATATTTGCTAAGTATCTGTATTTGCGTGATATTCTGTTCATTTCGCCATTTTCCCCGGTTTTCCGCGTCAACGTCTTTATTTCATATTTTTGAAGGGCCTTGCCCTTGATCAGGCGAAGATTGCCTGTCTATTTTCAACTCTCTGATCACCACTCGAATCGATTCCGGTGATCGTCATTAGGTTGTTTTTGCGCAGACTTGTTGGGGAAGCTCCCGCTTTTCCAAACGGATTTTTGCGTCTGATGGTCCCTGCCCGGCAGGGGCACAGTTGATGGGGGTCGACTGTTTATGAAGGGTTTCACGGCAGTGGCGGATAGTTTGAGCGTTCAGGCATCGCATGATGGCGCGCGTCTGGAATCGGCGTGGGACGCGATCCGCGCCGGGCTTCGCCGCGACATCGGCCCGCGCATGTTCGATCAGTGGCTGAAGGCCGCTCGGCTGGGCGACTATTGCCCCGAATCCCAGACGCTGGACCTGCTGTTCGCCTCCGACTTCACGGCCAATTTCGTGTCCGGTCATTTTGGTGACCGCCTTTGCATGGCATGGCGCTGTGCTGGCGTAGGGGTCCGGGAGGTCAGGCTTCGCCGCGCGCCTAACTCCATCGGCCCGCGCCTGCTCGAAGCCGCACCGGTGGAGGAGACCGCCGTTGTTGATCCGGTTTCCCTTGATGCCGCCCCCGCTTGCAATTTTCAGCCGCGCCACAGCTTTGCCGATTTCGTAACCGGCGAATCCAACCATCTCGCCTTTTCCGCGGCGCAGGCGATCGCGGCAGAAGCGCAGCCCCGTTTCAGCCCGCTTTTCATCCATGGCAGCACGGGACAGGGCAAGACGCACCTGCTCCACGCCATCGCCCAGCACTTCTCCACCCACTCTCCCGCCGCGCCCGTGCTCTACATGTCGGCGGAGCGGTTCATGATGGAGTTCGTGAACGCGATGCGCGCGAACGAGACCATGATGTTCAAGGCGCGCCTGCGCGCTGCCCGCCTGCTGCTGATCGACGATATCCAGTTCATCGCGGGAAAGGGCTCCACGCAGGAGGAATTTCTACACACTATCAATGACTTGATCGACTCTGGCGCTCGCATCGTCGTGACCGCCGACCGCGCCCCGCAACTGCTCGATTCGATCGACGCCCGCATCCTCTCCCGCCTCGCCGGAGGGCTGGTCGCGGACATCCGCCCGGCCGACCTCGACCTGCGCCTGTCCATCCTGGAAGCCAAGCGCGCCATCGCCGGCGACCCGCCGGTCCCTGACGCCGTCATCGATTTTCTAGCGCGTTCAATTCGCTCAAACATTCGTGAGTTAGAAGGCGCTTTCAACAAACTGATCGCCTACGGCCAACTGACCGGCCGCTCCGTCGATCTGGAATTTGCCCAAAGCATGCTCGCCGACGCCGTGCGCGCCAACGCGCGCCGCATCACGGTAGACGAGATCCAGAAGGTCTGCGCGGCGCATTACAAGATCGACGCCTCGGAGATGCGGTCCAAGCGCCGCGCTCGCGCTGTGGCGAGACCCCGTCAGGTGGCCATGTATCTCGCTAAGAAGATGACGCCCCGGTCGCTGCCCGAAATCGGACGCATTTTTGGCGGCCGCGATCATAGCACCGTCATCCACGCCGTGCGCACGATCGAGGAACTGCGGCAGACGAACGCCGACATCGACGCCGACGTCCGTACCCTCCTTCGCCAGCTGGAAAACTGACGCTGACAGCGATGTAGCGATGGATTAGGGTGTCGCTGTGATCCGACATTTTGCCCTTCTGCTCGCTGCTATACTTTCCTTCACGGCCGCTGCTGCTCAGGTTCCGGCTTCTTCTCCTTCCCAGGATGTGCAGGTTGCGCTTGATACAAGTGCTGGCCGCATCATCGTCGCCGTCCATCTAGCCAAGGCGCCGATCACCGCGCGCAACTTCTTGCGCTACGTCGATCAAAAGCGGCTGGACGGCACCACATTCTACCGCGCCGTGGGGACAGCCGATTATGGCTTCGTCCAGGGCGGAACGCAGAATGATCCCGCGCGCGCACTCCCGCCCATCGCCCATGAGTCCACCACGCAAACCGGGCTTACCCATGATGAAGGCGCGCTTTCCATGGCACGCTATGCGCCTGGAAGCGCCACCGGCGATTTCTTCATCGCCCTTGGCAAGATGCCCAGCATGGACGCGCAACCCGCGTCCCCGGGCGATAATCAGGGCTTTGCCGTGTTTGCCCATGTGGTGGAGGGCATGGACGTGGTCCGCGCGATCCTCTCGGCACCAAAGTCGCCGACTGAGGGCGAGGGGGTTATGAAGGGGCAGATGCTGGAGCAACCTATCCGGATCACGACAGCCCGTCGGCTTCCCTGATCCTGCCAAACCGAGAAAATTCGGCGGTCTCCTACTCCGAAGTGAAGACCGCCGATGAGCGTTTCGTCCGAGATCAGCCCTTCCGTTCCGGTGGCAGGGTGATTTTTACGTCCTCGCCATTCTGCCCCGGAAAGCCGGTGAACATGGCGTCGATCAAGTTGGGGACGAGATAGGTCAACCTGTTCGACAAGGACTGTGCGGAAGCCTTGCCTTCGAACAGCCGCCTATTGTCGGCCGCCCGATCGATCTTCATGCTGAGGTCGCTGGTATACACGGTATAGCTGCTGACGTCGCTGTAACCGGGGCCGAACAGCCACGGGTCATAGAAGCCGTAGCCCCAAGGCCTGCCCCAGCGGCCGCGCCAGCCCCAGCCGCCATAGAAATAGGGGTCGGGCGGGCCGAAGCCGGTAGAGCGCACCTTCTCACGCCCATTATCGACATGATAGGCGACGCGGACGATCAGGTCCGCGCGGGCCGGATCAGATGCGGGAGTGTAGCCCGTCTGCGCCAGGCGTTGACCTACCATCCCTGCATATTGCGAAAATTCAAGGCCACCGGCGAGACTGGGGTCATCAGAAACGATTGTGAAGCTCTGCCCGGCGGGTGCAGGCAATTGCTGGAAGCGCGCGACATTTGCTTTGAAGGATGAAGCACAGCCAGAAAGGCCGATCAGCGCCAACGTCGGCGCCGCAACCATACCAATCTTTTTGATAAGTTTCATATTCCAGCGTCCCTAAGGCAGAGAACCATTGCAACCTTGCGCCCGACAATAGCAGAACGCAACTGAACATCATTTGAACGCTCAAACAAGGCGGGCGGACGCAATAATGTCAGCTATAGGCAAGACGTCACGGGGATCGTTATTCCGTCGACGACGGGCAGCGTTTCAGCGCATCAGGCCCATCGCATCATAGGCCGACCGCAATGCGGGTTCAGCGGCGGCACGCGCCTTCGCCGCACCATTCTCCAATATAGCGTCGAGCGCCGCGTCATCTGTGCGCAGTTCAAGGAAGCGCGTGCGGATAGGCCGGAGGGTTTCAACCAGCAGTTCGCCCAAAGCAGGTTTGAAAGCCCCAAAACCCTTGCCTGCAAATTCGACGCACACGGCGTCGGCCGTTCTGCCGGTCAAGGTCGCGTAGATGCCGATCAGATTATTCGCTTCCGGCCGGCCCTGCAGACCTTCTGCCGTTTCGGGCAATGGTTCCGGATCAGTCTTGGCCTTCTTCACCTTCTGCATGATCGCGTCATCCTCATCGGTGAGGTTGATGCGGCTCATGTCCGACGGATCGGACTTCGACATCTTTGCACTGCCATCGCGCAAGGACATGATGCGCGCCGATCCCTTGGGGATGATCGGATCGGGCAAGGTGAACAGTTCGACCCCGAAATCCGTGTTGAACTTTGTTGCGATGTCCCGGGCGAGTTCGAGATGCTGCTTCTGGTCCTCACCCACAGGCACATGCGTAGCATTATAGACGAGGATGTCGGCTGCCTGGAGTACCGGATAGACGAACAGGCCGATCGAGGCGCCTTCGCGATCCTTGCCGACCTTGTCCTTGAACTGCGTCATGCGGTTCAGCCAGCCAATCCGCGCCGTGCCGTTCAGCAACCAGCATAGCTCCGCATGGGCGGGGACCCGTGCCTGATTGAACAGTACAGAGCGATCGGGATCAATCCCCGCAGCGACAAGCGCCGCCGCCATGTCCCGGACGTTACGGATGCGCTGCTCGCGCCCCTCATGCACGGTGATCGAATGCATGTCGGCCAGAAAGAAGAAGCATTGACTTGCTGCATCCATCTCGTCCTGCATCCGAACCCAATTGCGGATCGCGCCCAGATAATTGCCCAGGTGCAGATTACCGGTCGGCTGGATGCCGGAAAGGACGCGCATTCTTCTATCCATTCTCTTGGGTTGTGGTTGAGCCCCGTCGGCGCATGAGTGCCTTAAGGTCGGACACCCGATAGGCGCCCGTCAGGAAACAGGCTATCCCGTAAAGCGCTATCCCCGCGCCGACAAGCACGGCCAGCGCAAGATAACGCTGGATCATTGCCCCCGCTAACCATGGTTCAAGGAGGCTTTCGCCCGCGACAAGCGCGCCGCCCATGACGAGTGCTGCCAGCGCAAGTCGAGGAAGCCTTCGGCGCAGCTGCGCATCAGCGATGAAATGGCCGCGCTTTACCAGCGTTGCATAAAGCATGGCGACATTGACGGTCGAGGACATCGCAGTCGCCAGCGGCGGGCCTACATGCCCGAGCAGGGGGATTAGTGCGATATTGCCGATGATGTTGATGAGGATGGATAGCATCGCATAACGCACCGGCGTTTTGGTGTCGCCACGCGCATAATAGCCGGGCGTCAGAACCTTCACGAGCACATAGGAGGGGAGGCCGATCGAGAAGGCGGACAATGCCCAGCCACAGCGACGCGCATCCTCAACGCTGAAGCGGCCATATTGAAAAAGGCCGCGAACGATCGGCTCGGCAACCGTGATGAAGGCGATCGTCGCGGGCAATGTGAGAAAGAGGGCCAACTCCACGCCGCGATTTTGCGTTTCCATGGCCACCTGCTCCTGCCCCGTCGACAGAAGCCGGGAAATGGTCGGCAGCAATATGGTGCCAAGGCCGATCCCGATCAGTCCAAGCGGCAGTTGGTTCAACCGATCGGCGTAGTAGATATAGGTGATCGACCCGGAGGCTAGCAGCCAACCGGACAAGGCCGTGGAAATAAGCAGGTTGATCTGCGAAGCGCCAGCACCGGCGGCAGCTGGCACGATAAGACGCAGCAATTCACGCACGTCACCGTCAAGACGGGGGCGTTTGATCTTCATCGATACGCCCGCGCGACGGCAGGCCCAGATCAGCCATAAGAGTTGCAGCGCTCCGCCCACAGTGACCGATGTGGCCTGGACACGAGCCGTTTCATATTCGTCCGCCCCGTGGAAAAGCCACAGCCCGGCGATCATTGCGATATTAAGCAATATCGGCGCGGCGGCATTCACCCAGAATTTATCGAGCGAATTCAATATGCCGCCCAACAAGGAAGCAAGGCTGATCAGGGCGAGATAGGGCAGGGTGATGCGCGACAACAGCACCGCGAAGGCAAACTGCTCCGGCGTCGGGTTTTGGCGCGAGAAACCGCCGGATAGCAGCCAGGTGATGGGGTAGGCCGCAGCAATCAGGATGACAGTGAAAAGAATAAGCACCGGCAACAGGACGGCAAGCGCACGTTCGGCGAAATGATAGCCGTCCGCGACACCGCCCGGCCCCGCCGCCTTGCGGTTGAACATTGGAATGAAGGCTGCGGAAAAGGCGCCCTCCGCAAACAGGGCGCGAAACATGTTGGGCAGGCGAAATGCTACGCCATTGAAGGCGTCCGACGCAAAGCCTGCACCGACATAGCGCGCGGCCAATGAGTCACGGACCAGCGCGAGCACCCTGCTGGCGAGCGTCAGCCCGCCTACCGAGCCAAGCGCCTTGACCAACTTCATGGGATTATCTCTCCCGCCGAGCGAGGTTGGGCTGGTCCGTTCTGCCTACGGCCGAAGCGCAGGGCAGTTCGCTTACTCCGATTACCGCAAGCTTGGCGAGCCCAGCGGGAGCGGAGTGCGGCCTCATATGTGCTTCAGGCGTGACCAGCCGGTTCGCCAGCGGTTTGTGCGATCGCCTGAGCCTGCTGCTCGTAAAGTCCACCGAAATCGATCGGGTCCAGCAACAGCGGCGGGAAACCGCCATCGCGGATCGCATCGGCCAGAACGCGGCGGGCGAAGGGAAAGAGCAGGCGCGGCGCTTCTGCCAGCATGAAAGGCTGAAGCTGTTCGTCCGGCACATTGCGCATGCCGAAGAGCGCGGCGTACAGCAGTTCGACCGCAAATGCCGTACCCTGCGGAGCGAGCGCCTTCACTTCGATTTTCAAGGAAACTTCCACGACTTCATCACCGACCTTGTCGGCCCCGATGTTGAACTGAACATCGATTTGCGGCTGATCTGGCCATTGGTAGACGGCAGGCGAATTAGGGTTCTCGAACGACAGATCCTTCACATATTGGCTGATGAGCGCGATCTGTGGGCTCGTGTCGGCGCCGTTACCCGCGCTGGTCTGGATCATATCGGCTTCGTCGGCCATTTGAGTTCCCTGAATTTCCTGTTGGTCCGGGGGCAACAAGCCCCAAGACGTTGGCCCGTGCGCTTAGCAGGGGCGGCGGGGCAGGGCAATGCCGCCGCCGAAAGGCGCCATTTGAATATGGGCGGAAACATGCCTATGTTGATTGCGTTGTCGTTTTCAGATCTAGTCTAAAGGGTTCTTTGCCCCGTGTATGTAATCGTGATCCTCGCCCTCATCGCCGGTTTTCTGGCGTTGCGGCTCTACTCCGTACTGGGAAAGCGGACGGGGCATGAGCAGGAACCTGCGTTGCGTTCGGCTGAGGACAGGGCGAAGGTAACTGTTCTTCAGCCTCGCACGATGACGGACATGGCCGGTGATTCGGTGCGGTTGGCCGATGGCTTGATCGCCCAAGGTGGCGAAGCTGGTGTGCGCGCATTGATCGCGGCCGACCGGAATTTCGATGTCCCGCAATTTATCGAAGGTGCGAAAGTAGCCTATAAAATGGTGCTGGAGGCGTTCTGGCGGGGCGATCGGTCGGAACTGGAATGGCTGTGCGATACAGACGTGTTGACGTCTTTCGAGGAGTCCATTGCACAACGCGAGGCTGCGGGTCATGTGCTCGACAACCGGCTTGTTCGGATCGAAAAGGCGCAGATCGTCGGCGCCAGCGTCGATGGACGTGTTGCCGAAGTCTCGCTTCGGTTCGAGGCGGATATCGCAGCGGTGACTAGAGACAAGGATGGCAATGTCGTGGCAGGTTCGCTGACCGATGCGGTGGGCACCAACGACATCTGGACGTTCACGCGCGATTTGCGCAGCACCGATCCCAACTGGAAGCTTAGCGAAACCGACGAGGCGGCATGAACTTCAGGCAGCCGTGGGCAGCGCTGTCGGCTGCGCTGCTCTTGTCGGCATGCGCGGGCGGTGTCATCCCACCCGGAGCCACAGGTCCTGCCCCTTCAAGGCCAGTGCGCGGGTCCGAGGCCCCGGTCAGCGCAGTTCCCGCGACGCCGCGCCCCGCTTTGCCGTCCGCTACGCCATCGACCCAGGCTGCCGACAATTTAACTGCGGTCGCCGCCGGAGTTACGCGTGGTCCCGACATTGCGCCACTGATCGAAGCAGGAGAGCGTTCACGCAAGGCGCTGGAGGCATTTCGTCTTTCCTGCCCGTCGCTGATGAAGCGCATCGATCAGAGCGGCCTTACAAGAGGATCGGACTGGAACAACGCCTGCGCTGCTGCGTCCAGCTGGCCTGAAGCGAGCGCCAATGAATTTTTCGCCCGCTATTTCGAGGCGGTGCAGGTCGGTCCCGGCACAGCGTTCGTCACGGGATATTATGAGCCTGAAATCTCCGGGTCGCGAAATGAGCAAGCAGGCTACCAGATCCCGATCTATCGCCGTCCGCCCGAGCTGATCGACGTCAGTCTTGGCTTGTTCAGTGACAGTCTCAAGGGCAGGACCATTCGCGGCAAGGTGCAAGGCAGCAATTTCGTCCCCTTTGACGAGCGTTCCCAAATCGTCGCTGGTGCGCTCGCCTGTCGTGGGCTCGAACTTGCGTGGGCGGCGGACCCGGTCGAATTCTTCTTTCTTCAGGTGCAGGGCAGTGGACGTCTGCTGCTGCCCGGTGGCGATGTCATGCGGATCGGCTATGACGGGCAGAATGGCCGCGATTATGCTGGCATCGGCAAGCTGATGAAGGATCGCGGATTGATCCAGGCGGGGTCGATGCAGGATATCATGGCATGGTTGCGCGCCAACCCGGTGGAGGGCGCGCAGATCGTGAATGAAAACAAGAGCTTCGTGTTTTTTCGCGAACTGACGGGGCCGGGGCCGATTGGCGCCATGGGGGTGCCGGTGACGGCTGAGGCGACCGTCGCCGCTGATCCGCGATATGTCCCGATGGGGGCGCCGGTGCTGCTTTCGCTTGATCGCGCGGAGCCCAATGGCGTCTGGATTGCCCAGGATACGGGCGGTGCCATCAAGGGCGCCAATCGGTTCGACAGTTTCTGGGGTGCAGGCAGTCGAGCGCGGTCGATCGCCGGGGGCATGTCGGCACGCGGCAGCGCGCTGATCTTGCTGCCCGTTGGATCGGCGGCGCGGCTGACGTCACAATAATTGCGGCTGGCGATGGCCCGTCGGCATCTTTCCTCTGACGAACAGGCGCTTTGGAGCGCTCTTACTCGATCCGTTCGCCCACTGCGGCCTGGTCGGCATAAAGTCGATATGACTGAGCCTGTCGCAACGGTGCCAGGCAGCCGAGCTTTGCCGCCTGTTCCTTCGCGGCCTATGGAAACACGTCCATCCCGCTCCCCGGCAGCAGTTCTCGATAATGGGTGGGAGCGCCGTATCCGTGGCGGGACACTGGCACCGGACGTGGCAATCGACCTCCACGGTCACACCCTCTCGAGCGCGTATGCAATGCTGAATCAGGCGCTTTCGTCCGCATTGGCCCGTGATTTGCGCATCCTGCTCGTGATTACAGGGAAGCCTCCCAAAGCTGCTGCTCCAAACCGAGAATCTCGGCGGGGCGCAATCCGGGGTGAGATCGGTCACTGGCTCGAAACCAGCCCCTTTTCCGACCGGATCGCGAGCGTCAGACAGGCCCATCCCCGCCATGGCGGGGATGGAGCTATCTACATCATATTGCGGCGCAAAAAATAGCCGCCCCAAGGTCTGCCACTGACCTTTTCTTAACCAGCGTCCTCCATAAGCATCCCGATCCGTGGCTCATTATCGAGCTGCGCTCTGGGCAGGAGGCACATGCAGGGCGTGACATTGAAAAGCCGCGCCACTGCCTTCGCCTGCGCCGCGGGGGCGCTGGTGTTCATTCTGTCGCTTGTGCTTGGGCAGGATCAGGCCAATGATATCCTGGGCATCGGCAGATCGCTGATCGTCGCGATCCTTTGCGGCACATTGAGCTGGGCTTCAGCGCGCCAGACGGTCGCCACGACCGCGAGCGCCATTGATGTCGCAACCGAAAGGCTGATCGCCGCTGCCCATGGTGATCTGCAATCGTCCGTACCGCCTGAGATTGCCGTCGAATTGCCCGACCTGTCGGTGGCAATGACCAGCCTGTTCAGTCAGGTCCGCACCAACCTCGACCATGTGCAAACACTCGCATTGTTTGACCAGGTGACGGGCCTAGCCAACCGCACCAGCTTTTGCCGACAGGTTGAAAGGTTACTTGCAGAGCGGGAAGAGACCTGTGCAGCGGCGCTGTTCTTCATCGATCTCGACGGCTTCAAGGGGGTGAATGACACGCTGGGCCATGCCGCAGGTGACCAGTTGCTCGCTCGTGTCGCGGGACGTCTCCGCGAAGTCGTGATGGCGCAGATCAGCTCAGGCATGCACGACGCGGTCATCGGTCGGCTCGCGGGTGATGAGTTCACGATGTTCTTCCCCCAGTTGCCCGGACCCGAGGCTGCGAGTCGGATCGCGCGCGCTATTCAATTCGCGCTGAGCGAGCGCTTCGATCTGGGCAGCCAGCATATAGAGTTGGGCGCATCGATCGGCATCGCCTGTTACCCCGATCACGGCGATACCCTCTCTGCCCTGCTGCGATCCGCCGATATCGCCATGTATCATGCCAAGCATCGGGGCCGGAACCGGGCAGAGATGTTCACCGCCGAACTGGCGCTCGAAGCCGCCGACCGCGCCGAACTGGAGCGGGATTTGTTGCTGGCGCTGCAACGGGACGAATTTATTCTGGAGTTCCAGCCACAGGTGGAGGCTGTGAGTGGCCGGGTCGTCACGGCCGAAGCCTTGATCCGCTGGGCACATCCCGAACGTGACATGGTCATGCCAGGCTTCTTCGTACCTGTCGCGGAGGAAAGCGGCGCCATCGTGGCGTTGGGCGATTGGGTAATGAGCCGCGTTTGCGAAACGGCGGCGCGTTGGTCGAAGGCCGAGATCGGGCAGCGCATCGCGGTCAACATCTCGTCACGGGAACTGTCCCAAGCGGATTTCTTCCTGCGGCTGCGGCACGCCATGGCGGCGCATCAGACCCCGCCGCACATGCTGGAGCTGGAAATTTCCGAATCGTTGGCGATGGGAATGGACGAGCGGGTGCGTGCGCAGCTGAAAGCGCTGCGTGAGGAAGGCGTGCGGATCGCCATCGATGATTTCGGCACTGGTTATTCCAACCTGTCCCGCCTCAAGGAGTTGCCCGTCGATCGGGTCAAGATCGACCGGAGTCTGGTGCGCGACATCGCCGTATCAGCCGAGGCACGTACGATTTGCAGTGCCGTTGTCGGCCTCATCCAAGGGCTGGGGATGGAGGTTGTGGTGGAGGGTGTCGAATCGGAAGCGCAAATGGAAATGCTGCGCGTTATCGGCTGCACGATGTTCCAGGGATATCATTTCGCCCGACCCACCAGCGAGCAGGATTATCTGGCCCGCTTCGTACCGAAGCAGGCCATCCAGCGCCGAATGGTTTGAAGATCAGGCCGCTAAGGCCCGGCGGACAACAAGCGCGTAAATGCGCGTCAGATCTTGCAGGTCCTGCACGGCCACTGCCTCATCCAGCTTGTGCATCGTCGCATTATTCAAGCCGAATTCGACTACTGGGCAGAGTCGCGAGAGGAAACGGGCGTCCGAAGTGCCACCAGTGGTGGAAAGTTCCGCTTCCACCCCGGTCACTTCCCTGATCGCTCCTGCGACAAGGCTGGGCAAGGCTCCGGGTTCGGTCAGAAATGGTTCGCCGCTGATCTTTGCGGTGACGGTGCCGCCCTCCGCTGCGGCGATCGCGTTGATCCGTTCAATCAACTGCGCGCCACTATGTCGATCATTGAAGCGGACGGAGATGCGTGCATTCGCTGCGGCTGGAATGACATTGGTTGCGGAGTTGCCGACTTCCAGGTCCGTGATTTCGATATTGCTTGGCTGAAACCAGTCGGTGCCTTCGTCCAGCACCACGGCATCTATGGCGGCAAGAATGCGAACGAGCCGTGGCACGGGATTGTCGGCCAGATGCGGATAGGCGACATGCCCCTGCACTCCGTCAACCCGGATCCACATGTTCACCGAACCGCGTCGGCCCACCTTGATGACGTCGCCCAGCCGTCGGGACGAGGTAGGCTCGCCAACCAGGCAGAGATCTGGCCTTAGTCCATGCGCGGCCATGCGATCCATGAGCGCCAGCGTACCGAAAACCGCAGGGCCTTCTTCGTCGCCAGTGATGATGAGGCTGACCGTACCCGGCAGGTCTTCCGGAATGCTGGTGAGCGCGGCGACGAATGCAGCGATCGACCCCTTCATATCGACCGCGCCGCGACCATAGAGCAGGTCGCCGCGAAGCTCTGGCGTGAATGGGTCGCTTGTCCAGCCATCCCCGGGCGGCACGACGTCCAGATGTCCGGCGAAGGCGAAGTGCGGACCCGCTCCGGTCGTACGCCAGGCGAGCAGATTTTCGACCGGACCGTCGGGCTCCTCCCCCACAACAAAGCGGTCGACCGTGAAGCCGAGCGGAACCAGCATCGCCTCCAGCACGGCGAAAACCTCACCCCGCGCAGGCGTTACCGAAGGACATGCAATCAGCTTTCGTGCTATGTCCACTGTGTCGGCATTGGTGCTGGTCATGCTCATGAGGCTGCGTTAGCGAAAGCCGAGCGCCTTTGCCAGCGGAGGAAGAGATCATGCCCAAGATCGATCTTGCAGCCATAGAACAGAACAACAGGACCGGTTATCCGGCTCCCTATTCTGCGGCAGTCGATGGACGCTGGGTGCGGAAGCTCGGCCATGGTTGCGGGCTAGCCGATTTTGGCATTAGTCATGTGATATTGAAACCGGGCGCGGCTTCATCGCAGCGCCACTGGCATGAGGACGAAGATGAATTCGTCGTCATGCTGAGCGGGCATGCAGTGCTGATCGAAGAGGAAGGCCGCTTTTCGATGCAGGCGGGCGACATGGCTGCTTTCCCCAAGGGAGAGCCAAATGGGCACCAGTTGATCAATGAAAGTGAGGGCGATTGCGAGTTCCTGGCTTTCGGGCGGGTGCCACAGGGAGACGCGCATTACCCTGACATTGATCTGCGATGGTCGATGGGAGGCTATCGGCGCAAGGATGGGAGCGCTTTTTGAGCGGCTATCTGGGCTTCGACAGGCGGATGATGCTGGCGGGCATGGGGACCGCCCTGTTGGCCGCCAAGGCACCTGCTCCAACCCTCATCAAGCCGCCACGTTTGCGTCCGGGCGATGTCGTGGGGCTTGTTGAGCCTGCGGGCTTTACGGATGACATGTTCGATCTGGCTGTCGTGCGGGAAACGATATTGGCGATGGGGTTGAAGCCCAAGCCTGCCCGGCATCTGGTCGAACGATATGGCTATCTGGCGGGCAAGGACGAGGACCGGGCCGCCGATGTGAACGCGATGTTCGCCGATCCGGAGGTCCGGGCCGTGTTTGCTGTTCGCGGCGGATGGGGATGCGCGCGCATCCTGCCTCATCTGGACTTTGCAACGATTCGCGCGAACCCCAAACTGCTGATCGGATTCAGCGACATAACCGCGCTACACATGGCCTTTGCGACGCGAGCGGGTTTTACGACGATCCATGGACCCAATGCTGCAAGCAGCTGGCCGCAATTCAGTTGGGATGCCTTTCGCGCGATTGCTTTTGAAGGTGCCACACCGACCTTGATCACCCCGCAGCCCAAAGACGACCGGCTGGTTCCATTGGGCGGGCGCATCCGGACCTTTGGCGCAGGACGTGCCAGCGGGCGATTGCTGGGCGGTAACCTCACCGTGCTGGCGGCCATGATGGGCACGGGCTGGCTGCCAGACTTTGCGGGTGCCATCCTTTTTCTGGAGGATGTGGATGAGGCACCCTACCGGATCGACCGGATGCTGACCCAGCTGTCGCAGGCAGGCATTCTTGGCAAGGTTGCGGGCGTGGTGTTTGGTCAGTGTACAAGCTGTAGCGCACGGGAGCCGTCATATGGCGGTTTCACCTTGTCCGAAGTGCTGCAGCAGCATTTCGGCCCCCTTGGCGTTCCAGCATTTCAAGGCGCTGCCATAGGTCATGTAGCGAGCCAGTTCAGCCTGCCATTGGGCGTACGCGCCGAAATTGATGCCGATGCGGGGAGCATCCGTTTGCTGGAGGGGGCGGTTAGCTGAGGATTTCAGTCCGCTTCGTCTGAGGGACGGATGTAAGCCCCGCGTCCATCGGGCGGGATCAGTTCGTTGCCCCGGATGGTCAGCGTCAGCGTATTGAAACCGGGCTGCGGCACGTCTTTCGTCGGTTCGGCCAAGAGCCAGATGGCGCCATCCACCTCCTGCCAGCGTCCTTCGGCGAAAAGATCAAGAGCGCCATAGACGAGATACCATTGAAACCGCCCGTCCGGCCGGAGCATCAGTTCAGATCCGGTCTCCATGACGCCACGAAGATAATAATGGCCCGCACGCTGAGTGGGCGAAGGCTCTGCCAAGGCTGGCGTGGCGAAGAAGGCCGCCAGCGGTAGGAATGGTGCGATCAGCCGCATGCGGGCCAAGATAACAGATTTTGGCGACGAAAAACTGTCTTACGACTAGGCCCGGCTGAAGGGGAGTAGCTCTTCATAGACATGCAGCGGCGGCTTGCCCTCCACGCGTGCGCCTTTCCGCATCAGAAACGCATGGCGGACGATCTCCGCCTGTTGTTCAAGTCCATACCCCCCGAAAGGCCGACCCTGCACAATGTCGTAACCATAGCGGCAGAAGGGATGGCGCATCAGCGGCAGATACCATTTGCCGCCCCTCTGAGCCTGCCAGACATGGGTCATCTCGTGGATGAAATGACCCTGCAAGTGCAGCCCCTGGTCGCAGAAATCCGCGCAGAAGAGGTCGCTCTTGGGATTGAACCAGAGATGCCCGTCCGGCGACATGGTCACGCGGGCGGGCTGAAATGGCCACCATTTGCGATTGTGAGCCCGAACCTGATCATAGGCGATCGCATCGCCGAAAACTGATCGGGCTAGCGCGACTTCTCCCAAGGTCAAAGACCGGCTGGCCAATGCTTATTTGGCTCCGTCGGCCTTGAGAGTTGGGGCGCCAGGCTTCTGGATCGCGGCATCGACCAAAAGGCGATCGCCATTGGCGAGGAGGAAGGTCAGCGTCATCTTGCCCCGGTTGATAGCCGTATCATTGACTCCCCAGATCATCAGATGCTTGCCGCCCGGCGCGAAGGCGACCTTCGTCTTGGCGGGAATGTCGACTGAATCGATCTTCTGCATCATCATCATGCCGTCATGATCCATGCTCTCATGCATATCTACCTTGAGCGCGTAATCGGTGAGCACGCCGCGTAGTTGCGTCGCTGCGTCACCGCCATGCACCACGAAATATCCAGCCGATGGCGTATCCTTGTTGGGGCTCAGGCGGACCCAGGCCTGGTCGATATAGGTCGGTGCAGGATCGCCGCATGCCGCAAGCGTGAAAGGAGCGGCAAGGGCAAAGAGGCTGAATAGTGCGCGCATCAGGAGGCTTTCGTGACTGTCTCGTTTCCGGTCGGTTGTTACGGTAATCGCCCGCGCTTCTTGTGCCAAGAAAGATCACGCCTATATCCCATCCGCAAACGGCCTTGCCTTGGCGCTTTCGTGAGGTATGGGGCCGTCAACCGCTGAATGAAATTGGGGTTTAAGAGGACAAGATGGGAAAAGTAATCGGCATTGACCTTGGCACCACCAACAGCTGCGTGGCTGTGATGGACGGCGGCAAGCCCAAGGTGATCGAAAATGCGGAAGGCGCGCGGACTACGCCGTCTATCGTCGCCTTCACCAAGGATGGCGAGCGCCTGATCGGCCAGCCTGCAAAGCGCCAGGCCGTCACCAACCCGGACAACACCATTTTCGCGGTGAAGCGCCTGATCGGGCGTCGATTCGATGATCCGACGACGAAGAAGGACATGGAACTTGTCCCCTATCACATCGTCAAGGGCGCCAATGGCGACGCATGGGTCCAGGCGGGCGGCAAGGATTATTCGCCTTCGCAGATTTCCGCCTTCACCCTGCAGAAGATGAAGGAAACCGCCGAGAGCTATCTGGGCGAAACGGTCACCCAGGCGGTTATCACCGTTCCTGCCTACTTCAACGACGCCCAGCGTCAGGCGACCAAGGACGCCGGGCAGATCGCGGGCCTTGAAGTGCTGCGCATCATCAATGAGCCGACGGCTGCGGCGCTCGCCTACGGCCTCGACAAGCAGGACGGCAAGACGATCGCGGTCTATGACCTTGGTGGCGGCACCTTCGACATTTCGATCCTTGAGATCGGCGACGGCGTGTTCGAAGTGAAGTCGACCAACGGCGACACCTTCCTGGGCGGCGAGGATTTCGACGCCAAGCTGGTGGAATATCTGGCCGAAAGCTTCAAGAAGGATGAGGGCATCGACCTCACCAAGGACAAGCTGGCTCTGCAGCGCCTGAAGGAAGCAGCCGAAAAGGCCAAGATCGAACTGTCATCGGCACAGACGACCGAAGTCAACCTGCCCTTCATCACCGCTGACCAGAATGGCCCGAAGCATCTGGTCAAGAACATCACCCGATCCGATCTGGAACGGTTGGTGATGGACCTCATCAAGCGGACCATGGAGCCTTGCAAGAAGGCGCTGGCCGACGCGGGTATTGCCGCAAGCGAGATCAGCGAAGTCGTCCTCGTCGGCGGCATGACCCGCATGCCCAAGGTGCGTGAGGCCGTGAAGGACTTTTTCGGCATGGAGCCGCACACGGGCGTCAACCCGGACGAAGTCGTCGCCATGGGCGCGGCGATCCAGGCGGGCGTGTTGCAGGGCGACGTCAAGGACGTGCTGCTGCTCGACGTGACCCCGCTGTCGCTCGGCATCGAGACGCTGGGTGGCGTGTTCACCCGCCTGATCGACCGCAACACGACGATCCCGACCAAGAAGAGCCAGGTGTTCTCCACCGCCGAGGATTCGCAGTCGGCGGTGACGATCCGCGTGTTCCAGGGCGAGCGCGAGATGGCGCAGGACAACAAGATCCTCGGCCAGTTCGACCTGGTCGGCATCCCGCCGG
>CAMPIM010000030.1 GCA_946886365.1 uncultured Novosphingobium sp. | reverse complement strand
TGGCCTGGGCCAGCTCACGCTGCTTCTTGGCGGACACCGCAGTGATGCGGCTGGGAACGATCTTGCCGCGCTCGGACACGAAGCCCTGCAGCAGACGGACGTCCTTGTAATCGATCTTCGGCGCATCCTTGGCGGCGAAGGGGCAGCTCTTGCGGCGGCGGAAAAACGGGCGTGCCATTGTTCAGATCTCCTTATTCGCCAGCCGGGGCATCTTCGCGGTCGCGGCGCGGGCCACGATCTTCGCGAGGACCACGGTCACCACGATCACCGCGCGGGCCACGCTCGGAGCGTTCCTGCTTGCGCATCATGACCGACGGGCCGGTTTCCAGCTCATCGACCTTGACGGTCATGTAGCGGATGACGTCTTCGTTGATCTGCGTCTGGCGCTCCAGTTCCGCGACGACACCAGCGGGGGCGTCGATGTTCAGCATCACATAGTGAGCCTTGCGGTTCTTGGCGATCTTGTAGGCGAGGCTGCGCAGGCCCCAGGTTTCCACCTTGGTCACCTTGCCAGCATTATCCTCGACGATCTTGGTGGCGGTTTCCGCCAGTGCGTCCACCTGCGCCTGTGCCAGATCCTGGCGCGCAAGGAACACATGCTCGTAAAGAGCCATGGGTATTGCCTCATCTGTTGGCCGATCGCTGACGCCCACCCCATGTGGAACGCCCCTCCGGCTGTCGTCTCAAGCATTTTTCGCACAGGATCCGAGTCACCCCGGTCCACGCGAAGCGGCGCCTATGGCGGAAATGCGCCGGGTTGGCAAGGAAGACTTCTCAGTTGCGGTGCATCTCGGCCGTGCCGATGAAATGCGCCCGCGTGGAGGCTCCCGCGCCGTCGAGTAACGCGGCGACCTTGTGCTTCAGAGGCTCGGAAGGACGGAAGGGGTCATCATAGGCCATGCCCCATTCACCGAACTCACGGGCATCGATCTCCTGCTTGCGCAGCATCACGAGCCCCCGGTGGCGGTCATCGAGGCCGATCCGGTTATAGATCCGCTCGACATTGTCCTTTGGCCCTTCGAGCACCTGGAGAAAGCGCTTGCCATTGTAGAGCAGCAATCCGGTCACGTCTTCGCCACTGTTCCTGCGCGAAGCAGCCTGCGCGATTGTCGCGCACTGGCTGGGTGAGACGGCACCTGTCGCGCTGCTGATATACATGATCTGATACAAGGACATGTTGCTTCCCGGAAAATATCGAGCCCCTTGCCAGGTTTCTAACCCTCAACGGTTTAAACATTATGTTTGATATGGATCATGAAGCGCCCCGGAGGGAGAGAGGTCCCCAGGGCGCTTACTGGCCGTTCGGTGGAGCGAAGCCTTAACGGATCGCGCTGCCGATCACCGCGCCGATGATGCCGCTGGTGATCGCGACCAGCACTGCGTCATTGCCGGAACGGACCCAGTGATAACCGCGCGGCGGGGCGTTCAGGCGGTAGTCGCGATAATTGTTGATCACGCGATAATCGCGGGCATAGCGGCGGTCGAAGCGCTGACCCTTGCCCCAGCGTCGATAGTCGTTCTTACGTACTACCGTCTTGTGCTTGACCACCTTATGCTTGACCACGGTGCGGCCATGCGGGCCTTGATGGACGACGCGGGTCATTTCGCGATGCGGCGCGGCCTGCGCCTGCGCGGCGACCATGGGGCTTGCCACCATCGTCGTTGCGGCCAGCGTCATCAGCAGTTTCTTGATCATCTCACTTGCTCCTTTGCTCTTAATCTGTCGCGCCTTTGCTTCGGCGTTGAAGACAGATTTAGGCCGGACTTGTCGCAAACCTGTGCCAGTGGGACGGTTCAACTGTCTGAAATTGTAACAGCGCCTATTCGTGCCGCAGGGCGTCGATAGGATTGAGCGCCGCAGCCCGCCGGGCCGGGAAATAGCCGAACACCACCCCGATCGCCGCCGAAAAGAGGAAGGCGATCATGTTCACCTTCACATCGAAGATGAAAGGCACCTGCATCAGCGGGGCGATGGCAATCGACGCGATTAGCGCGAGGATCAGGCCGATCAGCCCGCCCAGGCAGGATAGAACGATCGCTTCCACCAGGAACTGCATCAACACTTCCCGCGCGACAGCGCCGATGGCCAGGCGGATGCCGATCTCGCGGGTGCGCTCGGTCACCGAAACCAGCATGATGTTCATGATGCCGATCCCGCCCACCAGAAGAGAAATCGCCGCTACCGCCGCGACGATCTGCGTCAGGATGGTGGTCGTCCCCGTCAGCGTGTCGCTGATCTGCTTGGTATCGAAAACGTTGAAATTGTCGTCCGCCCCCGGCTTCACCTTGCGCCGTTCGCGCATCAATTCTTCCAGGCTCGACTGCACCGTGGAGGTGTCATAAGCGTCGTCCACCGCGATCATGATCTGGCTGATGTCGCGGTCGCCGGTGAAGCGGCGCTGCACGAACTTGATCGGCATGACGACGACATCGTCCTGATCGCCAAAGCCCCCTTGGCCGCGTGTCGCCAGTGCGCCGATGACCTGACAGGATACGCCCTTGATGCGCAGGCGCTTGCCCGTGGGATCGCTTCCCTGGAACAGGTTGGTTCGTACTGTATTGCCGATGATGCAGACGGCTTTGCCTGCCTCTTCCTCCTCCGGCATGAAGAGACGGCCCGCGTCAGCCTTCCAGCTTTGCACCTCGAAATAGGAAGCGGTCGTGCCATAGACGGTGGTCGACCAGTTGCTGCCCTCATAGATGGCGGTGCCGCTCGACTGCACCAGCGGCGCGACGGCGCGAACGCCCGTCAGTTGATTCTCGATCGCGGTCAGATCGGCTGGCTTGAAGTCGGGTGGCCTCGGCCCGCCGCCGCCCCGGCCAAAGCCTTGGCCCGGCCGCAGCTGCAACACATTGGCGCCGAGCGAACTGATCTGCTCCCGCACGGCCGCCGTCGCGCCATTGCCCAGCGTCACCATGGTAACCACCGCCGCCACGCCGATGATAATGCCCAGCGTCGTCAGGAAGCTGCGCAGCTTGTGCCGGTTGATCGCCCGGAACGCCAGGGTGACAGTGGTGCCTAACATCCCCGATCTCCCTCGCCCCTCCGGGGAGAGGGTTGCGAAGGCTTGGCAGCGTGCTGCCTAGCCGAAGCTGGGTGAGGGGGATGCGCGCAGCCTCTCACCCTCATCCAACTTCGCCTAGCTCGCGGCGCGAGCAAGGCTTCGTATCCTTCTCCCTTCAAGGGAGAAGGTCGGGGGCGTACAGTCCTCACGCCGTCACCCCCGTATCGATCCGCTCCACCAGCCCGTCCTTGAAATGCACGATCGTACGCGCATAGGCGGCCATGTCGGGTTCATGCGTAACCATCATCACGGTAATGCCGCTATTCCGGTTGAGGTCGGCCAGCAGTTCCATGATCTCTATCGATCGCTCCGAATCGAGATTGCCCGTAGGCTCGTCGGCCAGCAGCACGGCAGGCTGCGTCACGATTGCCCGCGCAATGGCGACGCGCTGCTGTTGGCCGCCAGACAGTTCAGCGGGCGTGTGGTCCCACCATGCTTTTAATCCCACCTTGTCGAGCGCCGCCATCCCCGCGTCATAGCGGCTCTTCTTGTCCTCGCCTCGATACAGGAGCGGCAGTTCGACATTCTCAAGCGCGCTCGTCCGGGACAAGAGGTTGAAGCCCTGAAACACGAAGCCCAGATAGCGGCGGCGAAGCAACGCCCGCTGGTCGCGGTCCAGCGTTTCGACATGGCGTCCCTTAAACAGGAACTCGCCGCTGCTGGGTACATCGAGGCAGCCGATAATGTTCATCGCTGTGGACTTGCCCGAACCCGAAGGCCCCATGACCGCCACGAAATCCCCTTCCTCAACGTCCAGGTCGATACCCTTTAGCGCCTGAAAGGCGGTGGCGCCCGAACCATATATCTTGGTCACGCCGCGCAGGGAAATGATCGGATCAGCCACCGTGTCAGGTTCCGCTCTGCCGTCCGGTGCCGCGCTGTTCGCCGCCGCCAGAACGATCACGCCGCTGGCCGCCACCGTTCGTGTCCTCGGAAGGCGGTTCCTGCCCTGCCGCCAACTGGCCCGTGATGACCCGCATCCCCAGCTTTAACGCGCCGCCGGTGATCGCCGTACGCGCGCCGTCGCTGGCGCCGACGGTCACTTGCACGGCCTTGGGATTCCCGTCCTCTCCCACGACATAAACGGTTTGGCTACTGCCGATGCCGAAGCTGACCTGCCGGTTGGCGCCGCCACGGCGGAAGCGGCGAGAGCTAGGCACGATTTGGCTGGTGATGCCGCCACCCTGACCGGCGCCCGTGCTCGGCTTGAACCGTAATGCGGCGTTGGGAACCAGCAGGACGTTGCTCAGCTGCTGCGTCACCACGTCGGCTGTCGCCGTCATGCCGGGGCGCAGCGTCTCATCCTTGTTATCGACGCCTAGCACCGCCGTGTATGCCACCACCGTTCCAGCCGTGCTGGCCGTTGTGCTGCTTCCCGATGAGGAGGATGACGAACTGCTCGAAGCGTTGGAGCCGACATTGACCCGCGTTACCCGAGCGGGAAAGCTCTTTCCGGGAAAGGCATCGACGGCGAAAGTCGCCGCCTGCCCTTCCTTCACCTGACCGACATCGGCTTCGTCGACCGCGACTTCGACCTCCATCTTGGTCAGGTCCTCGGCGATGGTGAACAACACAGGGGCATTGAAGGACGCGGCCACCGTCTGACCGGGTTCAATGGCGCGGGACAGGACGACGCCGGTCACCGGCGACACGATCTGCGCGATGGAAAGATTGGTCTGCGCCGTCGCAAGCTGGGCCCGTGACACACTGACCTGGGCCTGCTGCGCGCGCAAATTGCCTAAGGCGGACTGATAATCAGCACGAGCCGCATCCAACTCCGTCTTGGCAGGTACGCGCCCGCCCGACAGGCGGAAGACGTTCAATTGCCGGTCGAGCGTCGCCTTGGCCAGCGCAACCTGCGCCTGCGCCTGACTGACACTGGCCTGCGAAGCAGCCACCTGCGCCCGGTTCTGGGTGACCGAATCCACCAGACGCCGCGTGTCGAGTTCAGCCAGCCGCTGCCCCTTCGTCACGCGGTCGTTCACATCGACATAGACGCGCGTGATCTTGCCCGATTGTTCAGAGCCCACATCCACCTGATTGATCGGCTTCAAATTGCCGGTGGCCGAGACTGTCACCGTCAGGTCGCCGCGTCGCACCTCCCGCGTGGCGAAGTTCGGCTTGTCCTCGCCCGAAAAACAGCGCGCGAGTAGCAGGATGACTATCACCAGCGCCAGCCCCACCGCGCCCCGAACCACCCATTTGCGCCAGGGTTTTTCGGGACGCGCGCCGAGAAATTCGTCGAGATCCTTGTCCGTGCTCACATCTTTACTCATTGGGGCGGTTGTCCATATTCTGCCAGCCGCCACCTAGCGCATTATAGAGCTGGGCGATGGCAAGGACCTCATCGGCTTGCGCAGCCGCAAGGCTGTTGCGCGCGTTCAACAGCGTCGTTTCGGTGTTGGAAAGCGTCTGAAAATCGATCAGCCCAGACTGATACTGGCTTCGCGCCAGCAGGGCAGCGTTGTTCGATGCATCGAAGGCGGTGGCGAACTCGGCCTTGCGTTGGCGGGCGCTGTTCAGGGACGCCATGGCATTTTCGACATCCTCAAGCGCGGTCAGCACGCTCTGCTTATAGGCGGCAAAAGCAGCATCCGTAGCGGCCCTTTGTGATCGCACCTGCGAAGCCAGCCGTCCTCCATCAAAAATGACCTGTGCGACATTGGCGAAGACACCGCCGGTAATGATGTCGAACAGGCTTTTGCTGCTGGTTGCGTTGGTGCCGATATTTCCGCTGATCCCCAGCGACGGGTAAAGCTGTGCCTGCGCCACGCCGATCCGCGCTGTCGCCGCCGCCAAATTCCTCTCAGCCGCGCGGACGTCGGGCCGCTGGCGCAGTGTGTCGGCAGGAATGCCCGTCGCTATCGTGGTAGAAGCAACCGGAACAGGGGCAGGGGCTTCCAGCGCGCGGGTCGCTTCGCCCGGCGCTTGCCCGGTCAGCACGGCAATGCGGTTCAGGCTGCCGCGCAGGCTGGCCTCCAGTTGCGGGATCGCCGCGTTCGTCTGAGCTAGCTGAGCGCGGGCCTGCTGCTCATCGAGTGATGAAACCAGCCCAGCCTGAAGCCGCCAGTTGGCAATGTTGTAGTTATCCTGCTGAATGGCCTGCGTTTCGCGGGCAATGCGCAACTGCTCCTGCGCTTGCCTTGCCTGAATATAGTTGGTCACCAGTTCGGCTATGATGGTCAGTCGCACATTGGCAAGGTCATAGCCGGACGCGGCCAGATCCGCGCGCGCAGCCTCAGCCGACCGGGCCAACTCCCCGAACAGGTCGATCTGCCAGCTCGCATTCGCGCCCAGCGAATAGCTGCTGCTCCATTTATCCGATCCGGTGGACACGACATTGCCGTCGATGACGCGCGTGCCGCCACTACGATTGGAATAATTCCGCCCGCCAGAACCGGACGCGTTGACCTGCGGCAGGAAGGCCGATCGCGCCTGCACCAGCGACTCCCGCGCCTGCCGCAACCGCGCCTGCGCCTGCACGATGTCGAGGTTGCTGGCTACCGCCCGGTCGATCAGCCCCTTAAGTACCGGATCGTTCAACCGCGTCCACCAGCTTGCCAGCTCCGGCTCGCTCAGAGCACCGCTCACAGGATCGGTATAATAACTGCCCGGCACCCCCAATGCAGCCGGTTGCGGCGCCCGATAGTCAGGTCCCGCTGCGCAAGCCGAGAGCGTCAAAGCCGTCCCGCTGATCCAGCCAATGCGATATCGCACCTTTTCCTTGCACTCCGTCGTCGTTAAAGGGACGCCACCTTGGGGGTTGAGGCGGTCCAGTCAGGGAAACTGCCGAAAGGGACCTTATGTCTCAACGGCATTTGTGTCTCAAAGTGTAACGATGTTGAAAAACGGCGCTTTTGCAGGCGTCCTTGCGTCAGAAGGTGAATGATGAGGGCATTTCTGTTTCCGGGGCAGGGTAGCCAGTCGGTTGGCATGGGTAAGGCTTTGGCCGAAGCGAGCCCGGCCGCGAAGGAACTGTTTCAGGAGGTCGATGACGCCCTGTCGCAACATTTGTTCCGCATCATGGTGGAAGGCCCCGAAAGTGACCTCACCCTCACCGAAAATGCGCAGCCCGCGATCATGGCCAATGCGTTGGCGACGTTGCGGGTGATGGAGCGCGAGGGCGGCTTCTCGCTGGCGGAAAAGGGCGATTTCGTCGCCGGACACAGCCTTGGCGAATATAGCGCTCTGTGCGCCGTGGAAGCCTTCGACATCGGCACGACCTCGCGCCTTCTGAAGCTGCGCGGCCAAGCGATGCAGGCGGCCGTCCCGGTGGGGGAGGGCGCGATGGCGGCCCTGCTGGGCGCCGACATCGAAAAGGCGCAGGCACTGGCGGACGCGGCGGCGGAAGGCGAAGTCTGCACCGTCGCAAACGACAATGATCCGAGCCAGGTCGTGATTTCCGGCCATCGCGGCGCAATCGAGCGCGCCGTTGCTCTGGTGAAGGACCATGGCATCAAGCGCGGCGTGCTGCTGCCGGTTTCCGCGCCGTTCCACTGCCCGTTGATGCAGCCCGCTGCGGAAGCGATGGACGAGGCACTGGCTAAGGCCGCCATCAACACCCCGCTGCTCCCCGTCTATGCCAACGTCCTCGCCGCACCGATCGCAGACCCCGAGGAAATCAAGCGCCGCCTGGTCGAACAGGTGACCGGCCGCGTCCGCTGGCGCGAATCCGTCGCCGCTATGTGGGACGCGGGCGTGACCGAGTTCGTCGAACTGGGCGGCAAAGTGCTCGGCCCCATGGTCAAGCGTATCGCGCCCGACTCCACCATCCGCAGCGTCGTCACCATGGACGACATCGAAGCCGCGCTCGCGACATTCTGAAGTTAAGGATAAAAGCTATGTTCGATCTGACAGGCATGACCGCGCTGGTGACTGGCGCTTCGGGTGGCATCGGTTCAGCGATCGCCCGGTCGCTCGCGGCGCAGGGGGCGACGCTCGCGCTTTCGGGCAGCAATGAAGAAAAGCTCAAGGCCTTCGCGGCGGAGTTGGGCGGTGATCACAAGACGCTGGTCTGCAACCTGTCCGATCCCGCAGCAGTCGACGGCCTCGTGGCTCAGGCCGTGGAAGCGCTCGGCGGCAAGATCGACATTCTAGTCAACAATGCTGGCATCACCCGCGACAACCTCATCATGCGGATGAAGGATGAGGAATGGTCCGATGTCATCTCGGTCAATCTGGAAGCCGCCTTCCGCCTTGCCCGTGCCGCTGCCAAGCCGATGATGAAGGCGCGCTTCGGCCGCATCATCTCGATCACCTCGATCGTCGGCGTCACCGGCAATCCCGGTCAGGCCAATTATGCCGCGTCAAAGGCAGGCATCATCGGCATGTCCAAGTCGCTCGGCCAGGAACTGGCGAGCCGGGGCATCACCGTCAACTGCGTCGCGCCGGGCTTCATCCGCTCTGCTATGACCGACGCGCTCAATGATGCACAAAAGGGCGCCATCCTTCAGAAGATTCCCGCAGGCGACCTCGGCACAGGCGAGGATATCGGTGCTGCGGTTGTCTATCTCGCCAGCCGTGAGGCAGGCTACGTCACTGGCCAGACCCTGCATGTTAATGGCGGCATGGCGATGATCTGAACCTTGAAAGAGGCAGAAAGCGGCCACTCATCCATCGCAATTGGACGGCCTTGTGCCATTCAGGCGCATGGAAGGGCGGGAATCATGCGTTTCGATCTTTTCTTGCCTCTTGCCTCCGTCGGGGCTTGCCTCTAGGGCATGCCTTAACAAATATTCACAACCTCAACGATACCCAGTAAAAAGGACCACTCATGAGTGAGACCGCGGATCGCGTTAAGAAAATCGTCGTCGAACATCTGGGCGTCGAAGCCGAAAAGGTGACCGAGGATGCAAGCTTCATCGATGATCTGGGCGCAGACAGCCTCGACATCGTTGAGCTGGTGATGGCGTTCGAAGAAGAATTCGGCGTGGAAATCCCCGACGACGCAGCTGAGAAGATCGGCACCGTCAAGGACGCGATCGATTATATCGACAGCAAGCAGTAAGAATGTTGTGCGGCTGACCGGGGGTCGGCTGCCTGCGTTTTTTGAAGGAAATGGCTCCTCCTGTCCGGCGAATCCGGTCTTGGGGAGCCTTTTCGTATCTGGTGCACCGTTCACAAGCGCTCTCGAAGCAGCTAAGGAGCGGCCCAAACCTATGAAGATTTTCGGAGCAGATATATGCGTCGCGTTGTCGTAACCGGCCTCGGCATGGTGAGCCCGCTTGGCGGGAATGTCGAAACTACCTGGAAGAACATCCTTGCTTCGAAGTCCGGCGCTGCGACGATCGCGCGCTTTGACGCCAGCGAATATAAGTGCCGCATCGCCTGCGAAGTGAAGCCCGCAGACCATGAATATGGCTATGATCCGAGCCTGGATGTCGATCACAAGATCCAGCGTCAGGTCGATCCTTTCATCGTCTATGGCATTTCCGCCGCCAGCCAGGCGCTGCGCGATGCGGGCCTCGACAATATGAGCGAGGAGGAGCGCCTGCGCGCCGGTTGCTCGATCGGTTCGGGGATCGGTGGCCTGCCGGGCATCGAAAGCGAATCGCTGGTGCTGGCCAACAAAGGGCCGAGCCGCGTTAGCCCGCACTTCGTCCATGGCCGCCTCATCAACCTGATTTCCGGTCAGGTCTCGATCAAATATGGCCTCATGGGTCCCAACCATGCGGTGGTCACCGCCTGCTCGACCGGCGCGCATTCGATCGGTGACGCCGCGCGTATGATCGCGATGGATGACGCCGACGTCATGCTTGCGGGTGGCGCCGAAAGCGCGATCTGCCCGATCGGCATTGCCGGTTTCGCCCAGGCGCGCGCCCTTTCGACCGCGTTCAATGACACGCCCGAAAAGGCCAGCCGTCCCTATGACGTCAACCGCGACGGCTTCGTCATGGGCGAAGGCGCGGGCGTTGTCGTGCTCGAAGAATATGAGCATGCCAAGAAGCGCGGCGCTCACATCTATGCCGAGGTCATCGGCTATGGCCTGTCCGGCGACGCCTATCACGTCACCGCCCCGCATCCAGAGGGTAGCGGCGGCTACCGTTCGATGGAAATGGCGCTCAGGAAGTCGGGCCTCAGCCTTGCCGACATTGACTATGTGAACGCGCACGGCACTTCGACCCCGCTGGGCGACGAGTTGGAGCTGGGCGCGGTGAAGCGCCTCTTCGGCGATAATATCTCGACCATGTCTATGAGCAGCACCAAGTCGGCGATTGGCCACCTTCTGGGCGGCGCGGGCGCGGTGGAAAGCATCTTCTGCATCCTCGCCATGCGCGACCAGATCGTACCGCCCACGCTCAACCTTGATGAGCCGAGCGAAAGCTGCGCGGGCGTCGATCTTGTCCCGCATGTGGCCAAGGAGCGGAAGGTGCGCGCCGTCCTCAACAACAGCTTCGGCTTCGGCGGCACCAATGCGTCGCTCATCATGAAGGCGATCTGAGGATAGAGCCATGCGGCGGTTCGGGCTGGTTATCCTTGCGATCGGCCTGGCCGTCGCCGCCTTCGTGGCATTCCGCTTCGTCTATGGCTGGACCGAAGCGGGGCCTGCGCCGCGCGACGTCACCGTCATCGTACCTGATGGAGCGACCGTAGCGGACGCCGCAGTCCTTCTGAAACAGGCGGGCGCGGTGCGCTCCGCCGACGCATTCCTCACCCGGACCAAGGTGTTCGGGCGTGGAAAGTCGATCAAGGCGGGCGAATTCCTGATCCCCAAGGGCGCCAGCAACGCCGACATCTTCTCCATCCTTCAGGGCGGCAAGACGTTGACCCGCCTCGTCACCATTCCGGAGGGCATGTCTTCCATCATGGTGCATGAACGGCTGATGGCGAATGACGAGTTGACCGGGGATGTCTCGGTCCCCGCCGAGGGCAGCGTGCTTCCCGACAGCTATGCGTTCGACAAGGGCGAAAGCCGCGTCGCCGTGCTCAAACGCATGCAGGACGCGATGACGCGCACGCTCGCCAAGCTATGGGCCGAACGCGCGCGCAACAGCGTGGCGAAATCGCCCAAGGAGGCGCTCATCCTTGCCAGCATCGTTGAAAAGGAGACGGCTATTCCGTCGGAACGGCCTACCGTCGCGGGCGTCTATGGCAACCGCCTGAAGGCCGGGATGATGCTTCAGGCCGACCCGACCATCATCTACCCGATCACCAAGGGCAAGCCGCTCGGCCGCCGGATCAAGAAGTCGGAGATCGCTGCGGTTAACGACTATAACACCTACGCGATGACAGGCCTGCCCAAGGGGCCGATTGCCAACCCCGGCAAGCTGTCGATCCTGGCCGTGCTGCATCCCGCCGAAACAAAGGCGCTCTATTTCGTCGCTGACGGGAAGGGCGGCCATATCTTCGCTGACACGCTCCAGCAGCATAATGAGAATGTCCGCAAATGGTTCGAAATCCGCCGCGCACGCGGAGAGCTTTGAGCAACGCTAACGATTTCTTTCGTCATCCCAGCGAAAGCTGGGATCTCTTCGGCTAGGCCGAGAACAATCGAGAGAGATGCCAGCCTCCGCTGGCATGACGGAAGGATGAAGCGGTTGAACGACCGCCGCAAAGCGGTGGTGGAGGGGAAATAGCACCTCGCCCGCCAATCACCGCAGCACACCCGTCGCCCTCAACCGCATCGCATAAAGCCACTGCCCAACCGCAATCGCGAATATCACCGCCGGAAACACCGCCGCCGCCGCGCCCTTCACCGCCCACAAATCGGTGCCCAAAAAGCTGTAGCCAAACTGCACCACGACAGCGACCATCGACAGCGCGAACAACGCCACCGCCGCCGCCTTCCGCAGCAGCAATAACATGGCTCCAGCCGTCCCTGCGCCCACCGCAACGGCATAAGCTGCCCAAGCCCAATCCGGCATCTCTGCAAAGATGCGAGCGGTGTAGGGATCGCTTTTCGCCAGCGCCACCAGATCAGCGCCATATTGCATGGCAAAGGCCGCCACGCCGATCAAATTCCAGATCAGCAGGCCGATTGCGATGAATTTGAAGGATCGTGACGTGCTCATATGAGTTTCCCCTCCCTGAAGCCTTTGCCCACGTGGCCGACCATCATATAGATGCGTTTCACTGCGTGAAAGCATGCTGACCGGGAGATGATGAAATGCTCGGACGTTCCATACCTGATGTAACGCTGAAGACCCGCGTGCGCGACGAAAGTGTTGGCGGCCCCAATCCTTTCCGCTGGCAGGATGTCCAGACGGGCGACCTGTTCAAGGGTAAGCGGGTGGTCGTATTTTCGCTGCCGGGTGCCTTCACCCCGACCTGTTCGACCGAACAATGCCCTGCTTTTGAACGCTTCTACGACGATTTCAGGGCGCTGGGAGTGGATGACGTCTACTGCATTTCGGTCAATGACTCCTTTGTCATGTACCAGTGGGGCAAGCATCTCGGCATCAAGAATGTGAAGCTGCTGCCCGACGGATCGGGCGACTTCACGCGCCGTATGGGCATGCTGGTGAAGAAGGATCATCTGGGCTTTGGTGACCGGAGCTGGCGCTACGCCATGGTGGTCGATGACGGCCAGGTGGTCGCATGGTTCGAGGAGCCTGGTATCAACGATATCGGAGAGGATGACGATCCCTATGGCCAGACGAGCCCGGAACCGGTGCTGCAATGGCTAAAGGAACATCCGGCTGACTGAAGGCACGGGCACTGCGCCGATCCTATTGACGGCGCTTATGGGAGCGGAGGACTTCGCCTGGGCGGATGGCCTCCGCCGCGCCCATTTCCCGCCGGAACGCAACAAGGTGCCCGCGCATATTTCGCTGTTCCATCATCTGCCGCCGACGCTGCTGCCTGAACTGAGCGACCGGATGAAGCGGTTGTGCGCCGCGCCGTCGCCGCTCGCGATGATAACCGGCGTCATGTTGCTCGGCCGGGGCGTCGCCTTCGACGTGCGCAGTGACGGCCTGCTCGCCATTCGGGACGAACTGGCCGAAGTTTTTCGCGGCTTGCTCACCCCGCAGGATCAAGCGCCTCCCCGCCTGCACATCACCGTCCAGAACAAGGTGGAGCCTTCGGTCGCTCGCGCACTTGCCGATCGATTGAAGGCAGAGTTCCGACCCCGCTCGCTCCGAATGGCGGGCCTTGCAGCTTGGCATTATCGCGACGACGGATCGTGGGATCTCGCCAAGAAGGTGAGCTTCCGCTCCGCCCGTATCCCAACATAGCTCCAACATGGGGCCGCGGAACCTTGATCGGGTGGTCCGGGCGGCCTAAACCCCGCCGATGACCCACGCTTCTTATCCGGCGCTCCGCCTGCGCCGCACCCGCGCTGCCGCCTGGACCCGCGCGCTGCACGCCGAAAATCGCCTTCACCCGAGCGACCTCATCTGGCCGCTCTTCGTCACGGAAGGGCAGGGGGTGGAGGAACCGATCGCGTCCCTTCCGGGCGTCTCGCGCTGGTCGGTCGATGGCATGGTGGCCCGCGCGCGGGAAGCCCGCGACGCTGGCATTCCCTGTCTCGCGCTGTTCCCCAACACGCAGGCTGACCGCCGTAGTGATGATGGGGAAGAAGCGCTCAACCCCGACAACCTGATGTGCCGCGCCATCCGCGCGATCAAGGATGCGGTGCCGGACATCGGTATCCTCACCGATGTCGCGCTCGATCCCTATACCGCCCACGGTCAGGACGGCCTGCTCGACGAGCAGGGCTATGTGATCAACGACGCCACGATCGATGTGCTGATCGGCCAGTCGCTCAATCAGGCGGCGGCGGGCGCGGACATCATCGCGCCCAGCGACATGATGGACGGCCGCGTCGGCGCGATCCGCGAGGCGCTGGAGGAAGAAGGCCACGCCAATGTTCAGATCATGGCCTATGCCGCCAAATATGCGAGCGCCTTTTACGGCCCATTCCGCGACGCCGTCGGCTCCAGCGGCCTGCTGAAGGGCGACAAGAAAAGCTACCAGATGGACCCGGCCAACAGCGAGGAAGCGTTGCGCGAAGTCGCGCTAGACCTCGCGGAGGGCGCCGACAGCGTCATGGTGAAGCCGGGCCTGCCCTATCTCGACATCATCGCCCGGGTGAAGGACCGGTTCGAGGTGCCCGTATTCGCCTATCAGGTGTCGGGCGAATATGCGATGATCGAAGCCGCCGTCGCTGCGGGAGTGGGCAATCGCGACGCGCTGGTGCTGGAAACGCTGCTAGCGTTCAAGCGCGCCGGTTGCTCGGGCGTTCTGACCTATCACGCGCTCCACGCCGCGCGGCTGCTGGGAGCCTGACGCCATGCCCGATCATCCGCACGCCGCCCATGCCGATCATCCCGGCGCTACCATCCTGACCTTTGGCGGCAAGACCCCGGTCATCCACCCCAGCGCCTTCATCGCGCCCGGCGCGCGCATCATAGGCGATGTGGAGATCGGCCCCGACAGCAGCATCTGGTATAATTGCGTCGTCCGCGGCGACGTGAACGCGATCCGCATCGGCGCGCGCACGAATATTCAGGACGGCAGCGTCATCCACTGCGACGGCCCCGATCCCGCCAAGCCGGATGGCTGGCCCACGATCATCGGCGATGATGTCCTGATCGGCCATATGGCGATGATCCACGGCTGCGAACTCAAGGACCGCGCCTTTGTTGGTCTTGGCGCAGTGGTGATGAACGGCTGTGTCATCGAAAGCGACGCGATGCTGGCCGCCGGAGCGCTGTTAGCGCCCAATCGCACAGTCCCGCATCGCCAGCTCTGGACCGGCCGCCCAGCCAAATATGTGCGCGATTTGAGCGACGAAGCGCTAATCAATATGCGCGAAGGCGTTGACCGCTATGTCCACAATGCGAAAGCGCACAAGGGCGCATTGAAGGCGGACGCCTGAACCACATACTTGCATCCGTTCGCCCTGAGCCTGTCGAAGGGCTTCACTTTCTTGAACAACAGAAAAGGGTTTCGACAAGCTCAGCCCGAACGGAAATCTAACGTTCGCGTAGCCCCAAAAATTCAAGGCTGAGCCAGCCGCCCCTTAACCGCATCGATCCGGTCATTCTGCGCATCCACGATCGCCAGCGCCACCTTCCGCGCCGCATCGATCTGCTCCACCCCACCCTTGGCTTTGTCCTCCGCCAGCGCATTGCTACGCTCGACATAAAGCGTGTCGAGACTGGCGAGCGCCGAAACGCTATCATTCCGCGCCGCCTCCAGCGCGCTGATAGCAAGCTGCGCCGCGACCCAGGATTCGCTGGACACCGCCGCGCCCGCAGCAGCTCGCGTTGCCCGATCCGCGCCGGGCCATGCCTTGTCGAACGCCGCACTGCCCGCCTGCGCCTGCGCCGCAAATCGGTCAACCTGCGCCAGCAACGCGGGATCAGCCTCAACCGGCGCCGGAGCAGCCGGAGCTTCTCCCACCGGCGCATTCTCCACCGCCCGCTTGGCGAGTGAAGGATAGCCCGTCAGCGTCCCGGCACAGCCAGAAAGGAAAAGGGCGATGGAAGGGAGCAGCCTACGCAGGATCATGGCGCTGATCTAGGGCGGGAAATCCCGCTGCGCAATGGCGGCAGCGCGAAACGTCAGCGCGGCAGCGCCGCAGCCTCACGCGCCAAAGCCTCGATCTTCGCGGCATCGACCGGCCCCTTGGGCACGACCCAGCTACCGCCGACGCACTTCACAAAGGGTTCGGCCAGCCATTTCGGCGCGCTTTCCGCCGTAATCCCGCCCGTCGGGCAAAAGCGCGCGACATGAAGGGGCGCGGCCAGCGCCTTCAAAGCGGGCAGCCCGCCCGAAGTCTCCGCCGGGAAAAATTTGAAATGGGTAAGGCCCAGGTCCAGCCCGCGCATGATGTCGCCCGCCGTGGCCGTTCCGGGAAGGAACGGCACCCGCGCCGCGATCGCCGCCTTGCCGAGTGGTTCAGTGAGGCCAGGGCTGACGATGAACCGCGCGCCTGCCTCCATCGCCGCGTCCAGCTGCGACGGGTTCAGCACGGTGCCAGCGCCGACCACCGCGCCCTCGACCTTCGCCATCTCGCGGATCACGTCCAGCGCAGCGGGCGTGCGCAGCGTGACTTCCAGCGCAGGCAGGCCGCCCCTCACCAGAGCCTGCGCGATGGGCAGCGCGTCTTCCACCCGATCCACCACCAGCACCGGGATGACCGGCGCCAGCTCCATCACCTGTTCAACGCTGAGCGACATTATTTCTTCTCCCGAAAGGCGGCGGCCGCCCCGTAAAGTCCAATCTCTTCATGCACGGCAAGGCGGATGGGCACCGTCGCCATCAGGCTTTCAAACCGCCCCTTGGCGACGAAGCGCCGATGAAAGCCGCTCTGTGGCAGCAAGCCGCGCATCCGCTGCGTCAGTCCGCCCGCCAGCACGACCGCGTTCGGTCCCTGCGCCAGCGCCAGGTCGCCCACGACCGATCCATAGCAAAGGCACAAGCGATCGAACGCCGCCCGGGCGAACTCGTCCGTGCCGTCAATGGCTGCCTGCCACAATTCGGCATCCTCCATCAGGATGACGCGGTCATGACCGATGGTCGCCATTGCCTTGTAGATATTGTTGAGGCCCGGCCCCGACACGACCCGCTCGGTAGACACGCGCAGGAATTTGTCGCGCAGATAGGCGAGGATCTTTTCCTCCAGCGTATCAAGCGGCGCGAAGTCGATATGTCCGCCTTCGGTCGCGATCACATGCGGCTCGCCGTCGTCGAACGCGATCATCGCGACGCCAAGGCCCGTGCCTGGACCCACCACCGTAACGCCGCCGTCGCGGGGGAAAGGCCGGTCTTGCCCGAACAGCAGCGGCAGATTGTCGTCCGGCAGGCGCGCGACGGCATGCGCTACCGCTTCGAAATCATTGACCAGCCGCATCTGCTTCAGGCCCAGTTCCTCGTCCAGCGTGTCGGGCCTGATCATCCAGCTGCTGTTGGTCAGCTTGATAACATCGCGCCCGATCGCGGTGGCAAAGGCGATCGATGCCGCCTTGGGCAGATTGCCGCCTTCATCATGCGCGAAAGCGGCCCAGCAGGCTTGCAGGTTGGGAAAGTCCGCAACCTTGTATTTCCGCACCTTGCCCAATGTGGGCACGTTCCGCGCGCTCAGTTTGGCGCGAGCAAAGCGGGCATTTGTACCGCCAATGTCGGCAGCGATGATGTCGGTCATAGGACCACTCCAATCATGGCGTCATCCCAGCGCAAGCTGGGTTCTCGTAAGGCCGGGCCGTGCCCTCTCGCCGGAGATGCCAGCATGCGCTGGCATGACGGGTGGGGGATTATAATTCAGCTTCCATCGCAGCCAGAATCGGCGACGCGCCGCTTTCCGCCAGATCACTATGATGGCGGAAAAGCGCAAATAGTTCGCGGCCCGTGTCATAGGGCGGCGGCGGCGGCACGGGCATCTCGCGCGCGTCCCACTCAACCGTATCGACCAGCGCCTCGATCAATCCCTTGTCAGCACAGACCCGCACTATGTCGCCATCCCGCAGCTTGGCGATTGGACCGCCGCCCAAAGCTTCGGGCGACAGGTGAATGGCAGCAGGCACCTTGCCCGAAGCCCCCGACATGCGCCCGTCCGTCACCAGCGCCACGCGGAACCCGCGATCCTGCAACACGCCCAGTGCCGGGGTCAGCTTATGCAATTCCGGCATCCCGTTCGCGCGCGGCCCCTGAAAACGGACCACCACGACGACATCGCGCTCGAGCTCGCCCGCCTTGAAGGCGCGCAGGACATCGTCCTGATCGTGGAACACAGCCGCCGGAGCCTCGATGGTCCAGCGTTCCTTCTCGACCGCGCTCACCTTCATGACGCAGCGACCCAGATTGCCCGCTAGCAGGCGCATGCCGCCATCAGGGCTGAAGGCGCTCGTCACCGGCCGCAGGATGGCGTCATCGCGCGATACGGGAACGTCGCGCCATTGCAGCGCTTCATCCTCCAGCACCGGCTCCTTGCCATAATCGGTCAGGTCGGCCCGAGCGACCGTCATGATGTCCCGGTGCAGCAGTCCGTTGTCCAGCAGCTCGCGGATGACGAAGGACATGCCGCCAGCCATGTGGAAATTATTCACATCGCCCGCGCCGTTGGGATAGACCCGCGCCAGCAGCGGCACGACATCGGAAATTTCCGCAAAGTCGGTCCAATCGACGCTGATCCCCGCCGCCCGCGCTATCGCTGGCACATGGATCGCATGGTTGGTCGATCCGCCGGTGGCCATCAGGCCGATGATGGCGTTGACGATCGCCTTCTCATCGATGCAATGGCCGAGCGGCCGGTAATCATCGCCGTCCCAACCGATGCTGGCAAGCCGATGCACCGCCGCACGCGTCAGTTCGCTGCGCAGCTTCGTGCCCGGATTGACGAAGGACGCGCAGGGCATGTGCAGGCCCATCACTTCCATCATCATCTGGTTGCTGTTGGCGGTGCCGTAAAATGTGCAGGTGCCCGCGCCATGATAGCTGGCGCTTTCGGACTCCAGCAGCTCTTCTTTGCCGACTTTCCCCTCGGCATAAAGCTGACGGATGCGGACCTTTTCCTTATTCGCGAGGCCCGATGGCATCGGCCCGGCGGGGATCAGGATCGTCGGCAGATGCCCGAAACGCAGCGCGCCGATCAGCAGCCCCGGCACGATCTTGTCGCAGATGCCCAGCAGCGCCGCACCCTCGAACATCGCATGGCTGAGCGACACCGCCGTCGCTAGCGCGATCGTGTCGCGGGAAAAGAGCGACAGGTCCATGCCCGCCTGTCCCTGCGTCACGCCATCGCACATGGCCGGGACGCCGCCCGCCACCTGCGCCGTCGCGCCGACCTCACGCGCGGCGATCTTGATCGCTTCGGGGTAGCGGCCATAGGGCTGATGCGCCGAAAGCATGTCATTATAGGCGGTGACGATGCCGATATTCATCGCGCTGCCCGTGCGGATCACCGGCTTGTCCTCGCCGCTCGCCGCAAAGCCATGGGCAAGGTTGCCGCAGGACAGTTGCGCGCGGTTAGTCCCGGCGTCACGCCCCCGCTCGATCAGGTCCAGATACTGGCGGCGGCGCGGCGCGCTCCGCTTTACGATGCGTTCGGTGACCTTGGCGATCACCGGATGAAGATCAGTCATGCCAGCTGGCTCCGTCTCGTTCAATCAGGGCAATGGCCGAAGACGGCCCCCAGTTCCCCGAAGCATAGGGCGAAGGCTTCACCCCCGCTTCTTTCCAGCCGTCGATGATGGAATCGATCCATGTCCATTGCGCCTCGACCTCGTCCCGGCGCACGAACAAAGTCTGGTCGCCCGCCAGCAGATCCAGGATCAACCGTTCATAGGCAATCCGCCGCCGCTGCCCGGCAAAGGCGGCGGTCAGCGACACGTCCAGCGTCACCTCTTCCAGATGGACGTCTCGCTCCAGCCCCGGCCTTTTGCTCATGATCAGCAGGCGGATATATTCGTCGGGCTGAAGCCGGATGATCAGCGTGTTGGGCTCTAGCCCCGAACCGCCGCCCGAATGTTGCCCGTCGCGGCCGAATATCGAATGGCGCACAGGCTTGAATTGAATCTGGATTTCCGACTGGCGCGTCGGCATCCGCTTGCCCGTCCGCAGATAGAAAGGCACGCCCTGCCAGCGCCAATTGTCGATATTGGCTTTCAGCGCGACAAAGGTCTCCGTGTCGGACGGCTTGCCCAATTCGTCGCTATAGCCGGTGACGATCTCACCGCCGACCGCGCCCGGCGTATATTGGCCGCGCACGCTGTTGGTCTTCACCGTCTCCGCCGTCATCGGGCGCAGTGATCGCAGCACCTTGACCTTCTCGTCGCGCACGGCGGTGGGGTCCATGCGGGCAGGGGGCTCCATCGCGATGATCGACAGGATCTGCAACACATGGTTCTGCACCATGTCGCGCAGCGCGCCGACGCCGTCATAATAGGAAACCCGGCCTTCCAGCCCGACCGTCTCGCCGACCGTGATCTGCACATGGTCGATCGCCGTGGCGTTCCACAACGGCTCGAACATCACATTGCCAAAGCGCAAGGCGAGCAGGTTCTGCACCGTCTCCTTGCCCAGATAATGGTCGACCCGGAAAATCTGGCTTTCGTCGAACAGCGCGCCGATGCCGTTGTTGACCTCCTTCGAAGAAGCGAGGTCCTTGCCGATCGGCTTTTCCATCGCGATCCGCGTCGTCGGCGTAATCAGTCCCGCCTCGGCCAGCCCCTGCGCCGTGGGCGCGAAGAGGGAAGGGGGCGTCGACAGATAGACCGACAGCCCGCGCTCCGCCCGTCCATCGAGCCGCTTCGCCAGCTTCTTGAATTGTTCCGGCTTCCCCGCTTCGACCGGCTGATAGCCGATCATCGCCTTCAGCCGCGCCGCGATTTCCGCATCATAGCGATCAGCGCCGACGAACTTTTGCAGCGCCTTGTCGATGTCGGCGCGAAACGCTTCGTCATCCATCTCCGTGCGGCCCGACGCCACGATCATGAAGTCATCGGGCAGCAGACCGTCGCTAAGCAGATTGTAGAGCGACGGAAAGATCATGCGGTGCGCCAGATCGCCGGTGGCACCGAAAAGCAGGAATGTGGCAGACGGATCGGTCAAAGGATGCCCTTTTCCGTTGGGAGGAATTTTTCAGGTCTGCACGAAACGGTCATATAGCGGTACGGTTTCGTTACGCAAGCAGGCTATCCGCGCGAACCAGCCCCTGCAACCGCCGACAGCTTTATCCTGCACGCGATCTGATTTTTGTCTGGACGCTGGCACCTGATTTTGCCATTTGGCGCGAGCAGGCCATGCATGCGGGCGTGGTGAAACTGGTAGACGCGCCGGACTCAAAATCCGGTTCCGAAAGGAGTGTCGGTTCGATTCCGACCGCCCGCACCATCTTTGTTTGCGCGATGCCGCTCACCAACCCATCACGCAGGTTCGACTTCGCTCCGCTCAGCTGGACCATCCCCCATCGAGAAAAAGAAAGACCCGGCAGCACGAAGCCGCCGGGCCAAGGGGGACTTTTACCAGGTAAAAGCCTCGGGTCGCGGGGCTTCCCTAGCGCAAAAAGATGACAATTCCAGTTAATCGGCAGCGGCCCATCCATAATGGATCAAACAACGGGTCAACATTCACCCAGCCGTATTTGTGAGCAGAGGCCCCCACAGCTTCACGTCATGAACAACTTTACGTCATGCCAGCGAAAGCTGGCATCTCGGGCGATAAGGGACGGCTTAGCCTCACGAGATCCCAGCCTTCGCTGGGATGACATAAACCTCTCAGAACATCTTCCGCTTCCGCGTGGAAAAAACTAAACCCGCCGCCGCTGAGCCGCAAACCATGGCACCAGCCGCCTGATCGCTTCCTCCACCCTGTCCGTCGACACGGCAAAGCTGATGCGGATATGCCGGTGCCCATTCACCGGATCGAAATCGATCCCCGGCGCCGTCGCCACCCCGGTCTCCTCCAGCAACCGCTGGCAAAAGCCGAGGCTGTCATCCGTCAAATGCCCCACATCGGCATAGATGTAGAAAGCCCCATCCGGCGGTGCGATCTCCTTCAACCCCAGCGAAGGCAGCGCCGCCAGCAGCAACTCCCGGTTCCGCCGATAATTCGCGACATGCCCCTCCAGCTCATCGAGGCAGTCAAAAGCCTTCAACCCCGCATGCTGGGCGAGGGAAGGGGGCGTCAGGAACAAATTCCCCATTCGCGCCCGCGCCGCCTCGACTAGCGCTGGCGGAAACACCACCCAGCCAAGCCGCCACCCGGCCATGGAAAAATATTTCGAAAAGCTGTTCACGACCACCGTGTCGGGCGCGAACTCCAGCATCGAATGGGCCGCCTCGCCATAGGAGAGGCCGTGATAAATCTCGTCCGACACGATCCTGATTCCGCGCCGCACACAAACCTCTGCGATTCGCGCCATTTCGTCAGCAGGAATGATCGTGCCCGTCGGATTGGCCGGGCTCGCGATGATCACGCCATCGGGCGCAGGCTCCATCGCCTCCAGCGCCGCCGCGCTGATCTGGTATCGCTCGGCAGGCCCGCAATCCACTTCGACCGGTTCGAGATAGAGCGCCTTCAGCGTATTGCGATAAGCGACATAGCCCGGCCGCGCCGTCGCCACCCGCGCGCCCGGCGCGAACAGGCAACTGAGCGCCAGCACCAAGCCGGGCGAAGCGCCGCAGGTCAGCAATATCTGCTCCGCGGCCACCGCAACGCCATAGCGTTCCCGATACAGCAGCGCGATCCGCTCCTTCAGCGCCGGGCTCTCCCAATAGCCCATCGGGTCGCTGTCCAGCACCCGGTGCGCCTCGGCGATCGCGGCGGCAGGTGCCCCGGTCGAAGGCTGGCCGAACTCCATATGCAGGATCGACCGCCCCTCGGCCTCCAGCCGATGCGCCTCCACCCCAATGGCGATGGCATGAAAAGGATCAATCTGCGCAATCATGCGCGCCTTACTCCGAAATCCAGACCTCGACCGACACGCCATGCTGGCACAGCGCCACCCGGATCGGCAGCTCCTCAACTGGCCCGCCAGCCAGCGCGCGGTCATAAACCGCCTTCTTCGCCGGGCCACCGATTTGCAGGAAGATATGCCGACTCTTCAGGATGGCCTTGGCGCTAAGCGACATGCGCTGATGCGGCGCGGCAGGCGGCGTCACGGCCAGCGTCAGCGCGCTCGTAGCCAGCCCCTCGGCCAGCTCCTTCGCCTCCGGGAACAGCGAAGCCGTATGCCCATCCTCGCCCATGCCGAGCAGCACGATGTCGAGCGGCCAAGGCAGCTCCGCCAGTGCCGCTTCACACGCAGCCTGCCCCGCATAGGCATCCGCAGCGTCATTCTTCATGCCCACAAACCGCGCCTTCGCCGCTGCGCCTTGCAACAGCGTCTCGCGAACCAGCCGCTCGTTGCTGTCCGCATGATCGGGTGCGACCCATCGCTCATCGACCAGCGTCACGATGACCTTGCCCCACTCCAGCGCCGCGCCCGAAAGCGCTTCCAGCACCGGCCGGGGAGACCGCCCGCCCGACAGGGCGATCGTCGCCACGCCGCGCGCCGCAATCGCATCGCCCAGCACAAACTCGATCCGCCGCGCCATGTCGGCAGCCGCAAGACTGCCATCAACAAAAAGATGCTCAGTGGGCATCGCGGTCGCCCCTTATGTCAGTCAGCTTGCGCTCCCACGCCAATGCATGAGTGACGATCTGGTCCAGATCGGCATGGCGCGGCTGCCACGGAAATTCCGCCATGATCGCCCGATTGTCGGAGATCAGCGAGTCCGGATCGCCCGCGCGCCGCCCCTCCATCCGCCGTTCGATCTTGATGTTCGTCACCCGATCGACCGCGTCCAGCACTTCCAGCACTGAAAAGCCGCGGCCATAACCGCAATTCAGCAGATAATTCTGTTCGGGCCTCGCCATCAGAGCATCCAGCGCCAGCACATGCGCCGCCGCCAGATCGGTCACATGGATATAGTCGCGTACACCCGTCCCATCCGGCGTGTCGAAATCCGTCCCGAACACCGACACAAACTCCCGCTTACCCAGCGCCGCCTCGACCGCGACCTTGATCAAGTGCGTCGCGCCAGCCGTCGACTGACCCGTCCGCCCCTGCGGATCGGCGCCCGCGACGTTGAAATATCGCAGCGCGCAGAAGTTCATCGCATGCGCCGCGCTAACATCACGCAGCATATATTCGGTCATCAGCTTGGACATGCCATAGGGATTGATCGGCCGCTGCGGTGTCGTCTCCTTGACGGGGCTTTCCTCCGGGATGCCATAGGTCGCGGCGGTCGAGGAAAAGATGAAATGCGGCACGCCCACTGTCACCGCGCTCTCGATCAGATCGCGGGTCTTGGCGCTATTGTTGTGATAATATTTGAGCGGGTTCTCGACCGATTCCGGCACCACGACGGACCCGGCAAAGTGCATGATCGCCTTCACGTCGTAATCGCGCAGAGCTTGTTGCACGAGTGGCTGGTCGGCAATATCGCCCTCAACGAAGGCCACATCATCCGGCACCGCCCAGCGGAAACCCGTCACCAGATTATCGATCACGACGACGCCATAACCGGCATCGCGCAGCGCCAGCACCGCATGGCTTCCAATATAACCGGCACCACCCGTGACCAGAACCGTGGGCTTTTCGCTCATAAAAAGGACGTCTCCCGAAAATGTCGGGCGAGACCTAACGCACTGTCCGAACGATTGACAGTCTTCCGTGTTGCGCTGCGAGATCATCTGGACGAACGCCGCGACCGGGGGCACGGCTTACCCCCACCCAACCCCCGTTCGTCCTGAGCTTATCGAAGGACTTTTCTTCTTAGAAGGAGAGGGGCTTCGACAGGCTCAGCCCGAACGGGGGAGAGGAACCTAAACCATCAGCTTCAGCCCTCAAGCCGCCGCAGCCTTCACCCCACCATCATAGAAAGTAGCCCCGCTCGCCGCCATATCCTGCAACTGCACGGTCGGCGCAAAGCGATCCCCATGCCGCGCCGCCAGCCGCTCCAGCACGGCCACCACATGGCCGATCCCGACCGTATCCATGTGGGAAAACGGCCCACCCGTCCAAGGCGCAAAGCCCCAACCAAAGATCGCGCCGAGGTCGCCATCCTCCACCGTTTCCAGCACACCTTCCTCATAGCAGCGGGCGCATTCGATCAACTGCCGATAAAGCAGCCGTTCCTTCACTTCCTCCACATCGGGCTGCACGGCCGCACGCGGGAACATGTCATCCAACCCCGTCCACAGATGCTTCTTCCCGCCCTCGGGATAGTCATACCAGCCCTTGGCGCTCTTGCGCCCCAGCCGTCCCATCTCGACCATGCGCGCCATCACCGCATCGGAAGGCTGCGCCACATAGGCATCACCCAATTCCTTCTGCGCGGCGACGACGATCTTATGGCCCAGTTCGATCGACACTTCGTCACCAACGGCCAGCGGCCCCACGGGCATGCCCAACTGACGCCCGGCATTTTCGATAAGCGCCGGATTGATCCCTTCGGCCACCATCTCCACGCCCTCCTGCACATAAGTGCCGAAGCAGCGTGAGGTATAGAAGCCGCGCGAGTCATTGACGACGATCGGCGTTTTCTTGATCTGGCTGACGAAATCGAGCGCCTTGGCGATAGCGGCCGGGCCGGTTTCCTTGCCCAGTATGATCTCGACCAGCGGCATCTTCTCTACCGGCGAGAAGAAATGGATGCCGATGAAATTGGCGGGCTTGCTCCATGCCTTGGCGAGCTTGGTGATCGGCAGCGTCGATGTATTGGACCCGAATATCACATCGGGGCCCAGCACTTCCTCGACTTTCTTCGTGACCTCTGCCTTAATCGCGACATCCTCGAACACGGCTTCGATCACAAAGTCCGCTCCGGCGAGCGCCGCATAGTCGGTCGTCGGCGTCACGCGGGCCAGCGTTTCCGCCATTTTTTCTGGCGTCATGCCACGGCCCAGCCGCTTCTTCAGCACGTCCTCGACATGCGCCTTGCCTTTCTCGGCATAGGCGAGGTCGCGGTCGAACAGCATGACCTCCATGCCCGCCTGCGCCGCCACCGTCGCAATCCCCGCGCCCATCATGCCCGCGCCCAGCATGGCGAGCTTCTTCGTCGGCGCCTTGGGTTGATCCTTCGGCCGCCGCGCGCCGCGTTCGGCGGCGTTCTTGTTGACGAACAGGCTGCGGATCATGTTCGCCGCCTGCGGTTCCGCAGCGACCTTGGCGAAATATTTGCTCTCCACCCGTATCGCCCGATCAAACGGCAGCAGAGCGCCTTCATAGACCGCCGACAGCAGAGCCACCGGCGCATTCATGTTCCGCTGCGTCTGCTTCAAAGTCATCGGCACCGCGCCGACCATCGTCTGCACGAAAGCAGGGTTGAACGCGCCCGCACCGCCCGGAAACTTGAAGCCCTTTACATCCCACGGCTGCGCGCTGGCGGACGGATTGGCCTTCACCCACTCCTTGGCCTTCTCGACCGCCGTGCCCTGCGGCACGACTTCATCGACGGCTTTCAGCATCGCCGCTTCGGCTGGGCGGAACAGCTTGCCCTGCAACATATACATCAGCGCCGCCTGCACCCCGATGAGGCGCGGCAAGCGCTGTGACCCGCCGCCGCCAGGGAAAAGGCCGATCAGGATTTCGGGCAGGCCAAGCTGCGTCTTGGGACTGTCGCCCACGACGCGCCGATGGCATGCCAGCGCCAGCTCGAACCCGCCGCCAACGCAAGTCCCCTCAATCGCGCAGGCCACCGGCTTGCCGCATGTCTCCAGCCTACGGAAAAGCTGGTTGAGCACGAACACTTTCTCGAAAATCTCGGCCGGAGCAGGGCGCTTGTCCGCGCCGCTCGCCAGCATCGACCCGAAATATTTAAGGTCCATGCCCGCCATAAACCCGCTGTCCTTGCCCGAAGCAATCACCGCGCCCTTGATCGCTTCTTCCGAACCGATGCGCGTGATTGCCTCGTCCAGATCGGCCAGAAAGTCGGGACCAATGACATTCATCGACTGGCCCGGCACATTGATGGTCAGCGTAGCGATGCCGTCCGCATCGATGTCAAAATTGATGGTTTGCATAAAGCTACTGCCTCTCAACTCCGTTCGCCCTGAGCTTGTCGAAGGGCTTCACTTTTCTTCTCAAGGGGGAGGGGGATCAAACCCGCTCGATAATAATCCCGGTCCCCATCCCCGCACCAACGCAAAGGTTCACCAGCGCCGTGCCCTTGCCCGACCGCTCCAGCTCATCCAGCGCCGTGCCCAGCACCATCGCACCAGTCGCGCCCAGCGGGTGGCCCATGGCAATCGCGCCGCCATTCACATTGATCTTGTCATGGTCGAGGTCCATCGCCTGCATGTAGCGCAGCACCACGCTCGCAAAGGCCTCGTTCAACTCCCACAGGTCGATGTCATGGCTGCTCATCCCCGCCCGGTTGAGCAGCTTGCCCGCGACGAACTCCGGCCCCGTCAGCATGATCAGCGGCTCGGACCCGATCGATGCCATTGCCCTGATCCGGGCGCGGGGCTTCAAGCCATATTTCTCGCCCATATCCTTGTTGCCGACCAACACGGCCGCCGCGCCATCGACGATGCCCGAACTGTTGCCCGCATGATGGACATGGTTCACCCGCTCCAGTTCAGGATATTTGAGCAGCGCGATCGCGTCGAAGCCCGGCATTTCCTCACCCAGCGCGGTAAAGCTCGGTTTCAGCGCAGCGAGCGACTGCATCGTCGCGTCGGGCCGCATATGCTCGTCATGGTCCAGCACCACGGAACCGATCACATCACGCACAGGAATGATCGATTTGGCAAAGCGCCCTTCATCCCATGCTGCCTTCGCCCGCCGCTGGCTCTCCACCGCATAGGCGTCGGCGTCGTCGCGGCTGATCCCGAACTTGGTCGCGATCACATCGGCGCCGATGCCCTGCGGCGCGAAATAGGTCTTGTAGGCGACCGCCGGGTCCATCGCGATCGCGCCGCCGTCAGATGACATCGGCACCCGGCTCATCGATTCGACGCCGCCGCCGATCGCTAGGCCCGCTTCGCCCGAATAGACCTTCGCCGCCGCCATGTTCACCGCTTCCAGTCCCGACGCGCAGAAACGGTTGATCTGCACCCCAGGCACCGTCTGCTCATAATCGGCGTTCAGCACGGCGGCGCGGGCGATGTCACCGCCCTGTTCGCCTATCGGTGTGACGCAACCAAGTATCACATCGTCCACGTCAGCCGTGTCGATGGCGTTGCGGTCCCGCACCGCCTGCAACACCTGCGTTGCCAGCTGGATAGGGGTGATTTCATGCAACGACCCGTCCGGCTTGCCCCGGCCACGGGGCGTCCTCACGGCATCGTAGATAAAGGCTTCCATCGCTCGGTCATTCCTCTCCGCTTGGCATCCGGCGCGCCGCAAATGTATTTACGTTTACGTAAAGTGCAAGCCTATTCGCTTTAACATTGAACTGCTTTCCTTCCTTCCGCGTTTGACGCTCCAATCGTTTTCGGGTTCATGCATTTTTCGTGTCAGAGGCAGATTCTCCTCCAGCGCCATCGCCCTTCGCCATCCCCATCTTCCGCGCGGTATGGTTCGCCAGCCTCGCGTCCAACTTCGGTGGGCTGATCCAGTCGGTCGGCGCGGCATGGATGATGACCTCGCTATCGGGCTCCCCCATGCTCGTCGCGCTGGTGCCTGCATCGACCACCTTGCCGATCATGCTGCTCTCGCTATGGGCAGGCGCGGTCGCGGACAATCTTGACCGTCGCCTCGTCATGCTCGCCTGCCAGCTGTCGATGCTCCTGGTATCGGCGTCGCTCGCGCTTTTCGCGTGGCTCGGGTTGCTCACGCCCTGGTCGCTCCTCGCCTTCACCTTCTTGGTCGGCTGTGCCACCGCCATTAACGGTCCGGCGTGGCAAGCATCGGTCGGCGACATGGTCCCACGTTTCCAACTGCCCAGCGCCGTCGCGCTCAACAGCATGGGCTTCAACCTTGCGCGCAGCGTCGGCCCCGCACTCGGCGGCATCATCGTCGCAGCCGCAGGCGCCGCCGCCGCGTTCCTCACCAATGCGCTGAGCTATATCGCCCTGACCATCGTGCTCCTCCGCTGGCAGCCGGAACGCGGGCCGAAGCTCCTGCCGCGCGAACGCCTCGGCCTCGCGATGAGGGCAGGCGCGCGCTATGTCGCCATGTCGCCCAAGATCCAGCTCGTCCTCCTGCGCGCGGCAGCTTTCGGCATCGGCGCGAGCGCGGTGTCCGCCCTCATGCCTCTGGTGGCGCGCGACCTGTTGAAGGGCGACGCCCTTACCTTCGGCATCCTGAGCGGCGCCTTCGGCATCGGCGCAGTCCTGGGCGCGCTCTCGTCAGGCAGGCTCCGCCGCCGCTTTGCTATCGAAACCATCGTGCGCTCGGCCGCACTTGCGCTGGCAATAGGCACCGCTATCACGGCTTCCACCGGCTGGCTGATTGTAACCATAGCAGGGCTCCTGCTCTGCGGCGCAGGCTGGGTCATCGCGCTGTCGACCTTCAACGTCTCGGTCCAGATGTCCGCTCCCCGATGGGTGCTGGCGCGGGCTGTCGCCCTTTACCAGATGACGGCGTTTGGCGGCATGGCACTGGGCGCCTGGCTGTTCGGCTGGCTGGCGGAACATATGGGCGTGGTGACGTCGCTCCACGTCGCCGCCGGGGTGCAGTTCGTGGCGGCGATGGTCGGCCTTTTCCTGCCGCTATCCCAGACCGGCGACGAAAATCTCGACCTTCTGAACCGCTGGCAGGAACCGCAGACCTCGGTGCCCATAGAGCCACGCAGCGGACCAGTGGTCATCACCATCGAATATCGCATACCGGCGGGGTCGGTCGTGCCATTCCTCACCGCGATGAGCGAGCGCCGCCGCATCCGCCGCCGCGACGGCGCGCATGGCTGGTCGCTGCTAAGGGACTTGGCCGATCCCGAATTATGGGTCGAGCGTTATCACGTCTCCACGTGGCTGGACTATGTCCGCCACAACAGCCGCCGGACGATGGCCGATACCGCCAATTCCGACGCTCTTGCAGCGTTACACAGCGGATCTCATCCACCAGTCGTGCATCGCATGCTGGAAAGGCAGACCGGTTCGCTACCAATCGGCCGGATGCCCGATGTGCGGGAGATGGACGACCCGATGACCGACCCGACCCGGTCGAGCTGATCGCCTATCCGTGCGGCAGGTCCTCCGGCGTGTCGATATCGACCAACGAACTGCTCATCGCTTCGATCTGAAGCCCTCGGCTTAACAGCGCCCTAGCGCCCTGATCACCGCGCAGGGTCAGCAACTCGGGAAAATGCTTTCGTCCGATGAAGGCGGGCGGCGAGGAAGAAAAGCCATCCGTACTCGCCACCACCGACCGCACATCCTCCGCCGCCAGGCATATCCGGTTATAATGCGACTGCGGAACATAGGGCATGTCGGCCAGGCAGATAAGAATGCCCCGACAGCGCCTGATCGGCATGACATGGTTTACGGCCAGCACGATACTGCTCGCCAGCCCCTCTTCAGGCTTGTCATTGACCAATATGCTGTAGCCACGCCTCTCCAGTTTCCGGTGAATATCGGGAGCATCCCCGATCGGCCGCGTCACCGCCACCAGTTCCGCGAAGGCGAGGGAGGCGACGGCTTCCAACGTATGGGCCACGACCGGCTTGCCATTGAGGTCGGCCATCAACTTGTCCGCCTCGCCAAAGCGCGACGACGTCCCCGCGGCTAGCAACACGGCTGCGATCCGTTCAGTTCGCACGCCTCAGCCTTGATGCCATGGGTGGGGGAAGGGCGACGGGACGGCCATGCTTATCGGATCGGCTTCTTGTGATGCGCGTTGATGTGCCACCCGGCATCAACCCTGTCCATAGCATAGGCAAAGGGGGCTGGCGTTCCGCAAACATAGCCGCCATATGCGCCCTGAACAAAGATAATGAGGAGTAGTGTCGGCCATGGACTATGATCCCGATGCCGAGGCTGTAGGCGAAGCGACAAAGGAAGCGGTGCCCGTCGATGTGGCAGATGCTATCCGCACGTTGATCCGCTGGTCGGGCGACAATCCGACGCGAGAAGGCCTGCTCGAAACGCCAGAACGCGTCGCGCGTGCGTGGCGCGAATATTGCCGTGGCTATGGCGACGATCCGGCCTATCATCTGTCGCGCATCTTCCACGAAGTGGGCGGCTATGACGACATCGTGCTGCTGAAGGACATACCGTTCCAGTCGCATTGCGAACATCATATGGCGCCGATCATCGGCCGCGCGCACATCGCCTATCTGCCCGGCAAATATGTGGTCGGCATTTCAAAGCTGGCGCGCGTTCTGCACGCCTTCGCCAACCGCCTTCAGGTTCAGGAGCGCCTGACCGCCGAAGTCGCCAACTGCATCTGGGAACATCTGAAGCCTCAGGGCGTGGCCGTAGTGATCGAAGCGACGCATGGTTGCATGACCGGGCGGGGCGTTCGCACGCCCAATGTGCTCATGAAAACCAGTCGCATGCTCGGCGTATTCCGCGAGGACGAAAAAAGTCGCGAGGAAGTGCTGAAGCTCATCGAATCGTGAGCGGCGAGGAAACACCCGCTTACCGGCCCCTTGGCGGCGCGCGCGGGCAGGCCGAAGGACCGCTGCCGCTGGCGAACAAGCGTCTGGCGCTGATCACCGGCGGCCACAGGCGGCTGGGCGGCGTCATTGCCGCTGGGTTCGCGCGCGTCGGCTATTCGCTCGCCATTCACGGCAGCCATGATACCCGGCTGGACTCGGCGCTTGCCCTGACCCTCGATGAAAATGGCACGGAATGGGACGGCTTCACCGCCGACTTCTCTGATCCTGAAAGCGCCGAGGAACTGGTCGCCAAGGTCGCCGAACGCTTCGGTCGTCCGCCCGACATATTGGTGAACAGCGCCGCGATTTTCGGTCAGGACCGGCTGGACAATGTCTCCGCCGACGATCTGATGCGGCATTATGCCGTCAACTGCGCCGCGCCCGCGTTACTCACAAAATCGTTTGCAACCATACCGGCAGGGGTGGCGGATCGCTGCATCATCAATATCCTTGATCAGCGGATCGATCATCCGCACGCCGATCAGCTGGCCTATACCTTGTCGAAGTCGGCGCTGGCGGGGCTGACCCGCCTTTCCGCCGCCAGCCTCGCTCCACATATCCGGGTGAACGCAGTCGCGCCCGGCCTCACCATCGCCACGCCCGATTATGATGAGGCGCAGATGGAAAGGCTGCAATCGGCCATGCCGCTCGGCCGCTTGCCGCTGGCGGAGCAGATTGCGGAGGCGGTCCTCTATCTGGCGCAGGCGAGCGCCGTCACCGGGCAGACGCTTTATGTCGACGGTGGCGCACATATGCGCAGCTACGACCGCGACTTCATGCATATGGGACGGTGATCGGCGGGGTCTGTTGCTGCTCCGTTGTACCGCAGATTTGAAGGAAGATGACGATGAGCTTCGAAACGATTTTGGTCGAACAGCGCGAAGCGGTGACGCTGGTCACGCTGAACCGTCCGCAGGCGCTGAACGCACTCAACACGCAAGTTCTGGCAGACCTGAGCGCCGCTTTCGCAGCCTATGACGCCGATCCCTCGCAACTGTGTCTCGTGCTGACGGGTAGCGAAAAAGCCTTCGCCGCAGGCGCGGACATCAAGGAGATGGTCAGCAAGGAAGCCGCCGACTTCTTCCTGGAGGACTTCTTCTCCGGCTGGCAAAAACATGTGGTGGCGACGCGCAAGCCGTGGATCGCCGCTGTCGCGGGCTTCGCGCTGGGCGGCGGCTGTGAACTGGCCATGATGGCCGACTTCATCATCGCGGCAGACACGGCCAAATTCGGTCAGCCGGAAATCAAGCTCGGCGTCGCGCCCGGCATGGGCGGGTCGCAGCGCCTGACCAAGGCTGTCGGCAAGGCGAAAGCGATGGAAATGTGCCTCACCGGCCGCATGATGGGCGCGGAGGAAGCCGAGCGTTCGGGCCTCGTGTCGCGCATCGTATCGGCGGCGGAGCTGCTGGATGACGCGCTCAAGACCGCTGCGGCGATCGCTGCCATGCCGCCCATGGCGACCATGGTGAACAAGGAAATGGTGAACCTCGCCTTCGAAACCATGCTGGAGCAGGGGCTGCTTACCGAAAGGCGTCTGTTCCAGCTGCTCACCGCCACGGAAGACCGGGTAGAGGGCATGACCGCCTTCGTCGAGAAGCGCCCGGGCGTGTGGAAGGGCCGCTAACCGGCGCGAAAAAAATATCCACACTTATCCACAGCTTTAGACAGAGGCTGTCGCTGAACTGTCAGATTCCGCTTTGAACGACTCGCATTTGGTGAGACCTTCGGGTTATCGAAACGAAAGAAGAAACGGAGAAATCCGGATCATCAAATCGGCGATCATATCAAAGATTTGACTGACGTTTCGGTCATCGGGTTGAAATTGGAACTGCAAGGTTCGAATGGAAACTGATGGTCTTCTAAAGACCCTGTCATGCACGCGCGAAAGCGAACGTCGGACGTGGAATTTTGAAGACAGCTGCGGAATATGGCGAATAGCCGGACAGCCGGAGCAGACACGATGCCAAACCTTATCGGTGGAAGCATCGCGCGCCGAGTCCGATGATCGCATCCTGAAAGGGAAGCGGATCCGGGACACGACGGAAGTGGGGACCGACAGCAATGTCGGCCCCCATTTTGCTTTTGGGTTGCCCTGCGCCGGTCCACATTATCCTAAAGTCTATGTCTCTTTATTGCCAATCGATCGGCGCGGCTCTTATGTACTCTATGAGGAGGATAGAGAAGGATCGCATCATGGATGACCAGCTGAATTCGTCGGTAACGGAGGACAGACGCAATTTTCTGAAGACCTGCGGCAGGTTTGCGGCAACGGTCCCGCCCGCCATGACCATCCTTTTATCCACTTCACTAAGCTCCGAAGCCATCGCCGCATCCAGCGGCGGTGGGGGCGGAGGCGACCGAGGCCCCAGGGACAGCGGCCCCAAGCCCGGCCCCGATTCCACGCCCAAATATGGCTCACTCGACACTGGGATAAAGACAGTGGAAGTGCGGCGGGATAAACCGGAAAATAAAAAGGGCGGTTTCTAAAACCGCTGCCTCGCAAGAGCGATGGTGCCGGCTAGAGGGTTCGAACCCCTGACCCCCTGATTACAAATCAGGTGCTCTACCAACTGAGCTAAGCCGGC
>CAMPIM010000029.1 GCA_946886365.1 uncultured Novosphingobium sp. | reverse complement strand
GAGCAGCCACCCAAGCGATTCAGGGTCGGCCCCAATCACCCCATCTGAACCTAGTTCACGTGGCCAGTAGCGAAGCGGGCGGCACGCCGCGATGAACGTGCGGGCGTCGTCGGTCTTGCCGAGCGGCAGACAGGCCTCGTCCAGATCGCTGGCGATGCCAGCCTTGGCGAAGATCGCCTCTGCCTCGGCGCTGATCCCTATGAATTTGCAATGGGCAAAAGCGTCGGTGACGAAATCCTTGGCTGCCGCGTCGAGCGACAGCAGCGCTGCCCCCTCGGCGGACACGATGATGGCGACTGCATCGAACAGCACCGACGGCCCACCGTCAATCTTGTGCTTGGCAGCTGCCCGCGTCCCATCGGACAGGGTTACCCCGCCGATCTTCGGGGCGATGATCTCGAACATGGCGCCTTCTGCATCCACTGCATCGATCAGCGCCTTGAGCAATTTTGCGTCCGCTCCGTCGCTCAGCAGGATGCCCAGCTTTCGACCGCGAAAACTACCCGGACCGTTTTTGACGATGCTGAGCTTGTCGGAAGGCGGCAGGTCCGTGATAGGCTTGCGTGCGGCCACGGCCGGATCGGGCAGAGACAGGCCAAGGCCATCGGACACTTTCACCGCCAGTGTCTCGTCGACATTGAGCAGGTGGGACACCGTCCTCGACCGAATGTCGGGACGTTCGACCTTGGACAGTTCGAAGACGAGCGCATCGGCAATATGTTTCTGTTCGACAGGGGTCTGGCTGATAAAGAATTGCCGCGCCTGGCTGTAATGGTCGGCGAAACTTTCCGATCGCGCGCGCTGCTTGGGGCCGTCCGCAGTTTCAGCAAAGCTGCTGAATCCACGAACTGGGTTTTCGCGCGGCCCGCCTTGTGTGGGGCCCCAGCTGTTGGGCTCATAGTTCACGCGTCCCTTCGGATTACGCATGGCCATGTGGCCATCCTGCTGGAAATGGGCCATCGGGCATTTGGGCGCGTTGATCGGAATATGCGTGAAGTTTGGTCCGCCCAGACGCTTGATCTGGGTGTCGAGATAGGAAAAGTTGCGTCCTTGCAGCAGCGGGTCGTTGGAAAAATCGATGCCGGGCGGGACGTTTTGAGTGCAAAAAGCGACTTGCTCCGTCTCGGCAAAGAAATTGTCGACGACCCGGTCGAGCACCAGCCGACCGATCACCCGGATGGGCACCAGTTCTTCCGGTATGATTTTCGTAGCGTCGAGAATATCGAAGTCGAAGCTGTCGGCGAAGGCATCGTCGAACAGTTGAACGCCCAATTCCCATTCGGGAAAATCGCCGGCGTTGATCGCGTCCCAGAGGTCGCGGCGATGAAAGTCGGGGTCAGCGCCATTGATCTTAACCGCCTCGTTCCAGACCACCGACTGCAGGCCCTGCTTGGGCTTCCAATGGAATTTAACGAAGGTGGACCGGCCCTCCGCATCGAGCAGCCGGAAAGTATGAACGCCAAAGCCCTCCATCGTGCGGAAGGACCGCGGAATTGCCCGATCCGACATGGCCCACATGATCATGTGGAAACTTTCGGGCGTCAGGCTGATAAAGTCCCAGAAATTGTCATGAGCAGTTTGCGCTTGAGGGAAGTTGCGATCCGGCTCGGGCTTGGCCGCATGAACCATGTCGGGGAATTTCATCGCATCCTGAATAAAAAAGACAGGGATGTTGTTGCCCACCAGGTCCCAATTGCCCTCCTGCGTGTAGATCTTCACCGCGAAGCCGCGCACGTCGCGTGCGAGATCGAATGATCCCTTCGAACCGGCGACGGTCGAAAAGCGGACGAATGCAGGCGTACGCTCCCCAACGCGCTGGAAAATGTCGGCCCGGCTGACATCGGCCAGGCTGTCGGTCAGTTCGAAGAAGCCGTGCGCACCGTAGCCCCGCGCATGAACGACCCGTTCGGGGATGCGCTCATGGTCGAAATGGAAGATCTTCTCCCGAAAATGGAAGTCTTCCAGCAGCGTTGGCCCGCGTGTTCCTTGCTTCAAACTGTTCTGGTCATCTGCGACCGGGATACCCTGCTGCGTGGTGAGCGTCGCTACGTCGCTCCCTGCAGTCTGATGCGTTTCGCCACCTTCGGACTGTTTCTCGGCATAGGAGAGGGAGATGGCGGCGTCAGCGGGGACGGGTGCCGCTTTTTGTGGCGACTCTCCACCCAGATCGGCGCCCGCGAGACCCGAGGGTGTCAGCTTCCCAGCCGATTTGGGAGATGCTTTCGAGGAGGCTTTGGACGGTGCAGACTTCTTCGCCATGACGGCTCCTTGTCAATCGTGGAGATGGTGAGCCGACGAGACACAGCAGCCGGCCGCACATATCCCGACATGAACCCGGAAGACTGGTCGGAGTTGCCGACCGTGAAAAATTAAGAGAGACGTCCTGGTCACTCGCGTCCGAAGCGTCGGAGCATAACGCCGGGAGGAAAGCCAAAGCCGCTGAAGAGTTCTCCGCTGACAAACTCATGGCCTTGTGTCAGGTCGCTGACAGCCCAAGACTGTTCGGACCGCCATGTTTCCCCCAGCCCGACATCGGCGACGAACGGATAGGAAATGGCAACAGCGGCTCCGATCGGAGCTTCGCGATGCGGCCCAACGGCCGTTGAGGATGCGAAGCCGGGCAGGAGCGGGATTTCCGGTACGCGCAGAGGCATAGCGCGCGGTTGTGTGGAAAGCCGACATGGAGGATCGGCGCAACCGGCGGACCAATCGGCAAACTTGGGTATACAAAAATTGGGGAAGTGAACGGTCGACAGCTGGAATGGAGAAGTTGGCGGTTGAACGACCATAAAGGGTCGAAGCTGATCGCGCCATGCCACCTTTCCCGCGGGGTCGAAGACTGCCGCCGCATAGCAGTGGTGGACATAGCCCAGCTCCGCGATGCCGAAAGCCTGTAGCCCCGTTGCGGACAGCTGAGTTGTCGGTGGCGTCACCCTTTCGCCCGCACCACGCAGCGGAAGCCGACATGGCTGGTCGATGAATCGATTGCCTGCGCATGTCTCGCCGCCGGGCGGTAGCGCTGGCAGTAATTGGATGCGCAAAGGTGCGAACCGCCTTTCACGACCTTTCGCGGGATCGCATTCACTGCGTCCATGCTCTCGCGCCGCGTCGGACCGCGTGGATTTGCGGGTATGCAGCAGCTACCGCGCGCCTTGCTTTCAATCTTTGGCTGGGCATACCAGTCGGTGGTCCATTCCCAGACATTGCCGATCATGTCGTAAAGGCCAAAACCGTTCGCCGGATAGCTGCGGACGGGGGAAGTCCTTTCCCATCCATCGTCCAGAGTATTCGCGAATGGAAAAGCGCCCTGCCAATAATTGGCCAGCATTGCTCCATCGGGCGCCAGTTGATCGCCCCAGGCATAATCCTGCCCGTCCAACCCACCGCGCGCCGCATATTCCCATTCGGCCTCGGTCGGCAGCGATTTGCCCGCCCATTTCGCATAGGCACGCACATCCTCTAATGCGACATGCACAACGGGGTGATCCTCCAGCCCGTCCAGATTGCTGTCCGGGCCATGCGGATGCCGCCAGTCCACGCCGAACGCGAAGTCCCACCACTGGCTGGGATCGTGCAGGTCAACCGGCCCGGACGTAGGGTGGAATAGCAAAGATCCCGGCCGCGCCATGTCGATCGGCATGCCCGGATAGTCTTTGGGATCAGGCGCGATTTCAGCCAGCGTCTTGTGGTTCGTGGCGTCGACGAAGCGGGCGAATTCGCGATTGGTGACAGGAGTCTCGTCGATCCAGAAGCCATCGACGCGCACGGGCCGCGCCGGCGCTTCTTCGGGGTAGAAATTCTCAGACCCCATCGCGAACACGCCCCCTTCCACCCAGCGCATGCCGCTGGTGTCGGGTTGAGCTGCCCGTGACGATCGCATCGCCTTTTGCTTGGAAAACTGACGCATCAATGCTCCGGATTCAATCTGCTTGCGCGATCGCCTTTTGCTTATTGCCTGCGCGCAGCCCATTCAGGAACAGCCTGGCGCACTCTCTGGCATACATGTCCTGGTCTGCTTCCGAAGGCGGCGTCATGGCGGTGAAGAAGCGAACGGCGAAGGTCGCAAGCGTATAAAACATGCGCGTGGCCGACTGGCTGGGGCGGGGCAGGCCCAGCGCTTCCAGTTGCTGCTCCAGCGCCTCGCCCAAGCGGCGTACCCGGCCTTCATAGAATAGCTGGGCAAGGTCGGGGATGAAATCGGCTTCCACGATCAGCAGCCGGTGCATGCGGATATTTGCCGGTTCCAGATGACGGTCCAGCGCCTGACGCGCCAGAGCGACAAGCGCGATTTCCGGGTCCGTACTCGCGGGCAGCAGCTCGAACGGCTGATGACTGGCGGCAAAAATTTCGCGCTGAACGATGTAGCGCAGCAGATTTTCCTTGTTGCCGAACTGCCGGTAGATGGTCGCCTTGCTGACCCTTACCGCCGCCGAGATGCGGTCGATACTGGCGCGGCGATAGCCATATTCCAGAAATTCGCTCGTCGCTGCATCCAGCAGCGCCAACAGCTTTTCCGCAGGCAGCCGCAGCGCGGTGACGCCTTCGCGGGCGGGCGGCTCGATGGGCGTGGAAAGGGCATTGTCCCCGGCCGCGTCCTGCACGCTGCGATATCCGTCCAGGAACATTCGCACGGCCTGATCCACAATGCGCTTCTGCGCGGCCTTGCCCGGCAACGCCTTGCCCAGAAAATAGCGCGCGCCTTCCACCGCCACGCCGCCGAAGCGGATAGCCATGGCGAGTGGATCGCACGGCACGATCACCGCGCCCTCGATCAACGCTTCAAGGTAAAAGGCAAGGGGTTGAGACGATGCCAGTCGCCTTTCGTGCAATTCCGCCGCCAATTCCGGCACATGGTTCGCCGCCTCGATATTGGCGCGGAACAGTCCGAAATTCACCGGTTCGGCGAAACCTTCGAACAGGCGCATGGCGTACCGGGTCAGCGTGTCCTCGGCATCCGTGCCGTTGTCGATATTGGTCATGCTGAGCCACGCGCCGTTCAACTTGTTACGGACGGCGGCCTCGAACAGGGCGAGCTTGTTGGGATAAAGCTCGTAAATGCTTTGCTTGCTCATGTGCGCGACGGCGGCAATCCTGTCGACGCTCGCGCGTTCGAAGCCCTCGGACAGAAAGACTTCGCCGGCTGCGCCAAGGATTTGCGTCCTGCCGTCGCGCTCGGCGCTATCGGGATGAAGAGTGATTTCGACCATGCGGGATCATCTTAACGGTGGGAAAGGGCGCGACGTCAACGGGCAAAGCCGAAAAGCGGCTCCTGACGCCTGCGGTCGCGCGGGACTGCAGGCGTCAGGGGCTCGCCGTTCAGGGCGCTTCACCGCCAGCGCCCGGCTTGCCTACGGCTATGTCGACCTTTCCGATCCGGCCGGGGAAATGCTCGCCGACCGCATAGTCGGAAGTGACCGGCGTGTCGGCGTCAAAGCCGATGTCCAGCGTGTCGCTCATCTCCGGCAGTTTGGAAATGGTGCGCGCGATGCGGCCCCGTCCGATAATGTCGCCATTGGCGCTGATCGTCATCTCGCCCCCGGCATTGACGCCGCCATCATAGCGGAAGTCGAACACCAGCCGCTGTTGCCCGGCCGCAAGCGGTTGCGCCGCAGCCACCTGCGACTGGTCGTCAGCCAGCTGCGATGCCGCCATCAGGGCAATGGGGAGACCGTCCTTCAGATAGAAGCTCCAACCGCCGAATTTGCTGCCCAGCGCCACGAGCGCGCCGGTTGCAGGTTCATTCGGCACGTCGATATCGGCCGTGATGCGGAAGCTGCGCGCCAACAACGGCGCGGCGCTGACCGAGGGGATGCTGATGCCCGCCCCCCAATAGCTGTAGGTCGATCGATGCGGCCGCTGGCTCTCCGCTGCCTGGAACCGCGCGAGCGTCAGCCGGTCGTCAAGCGGGAGAACCTGGTTCCGTTCCGCCTCCTTCTGAAAAAGCGCCTGCATTTCCTTCAGCTTCGCGCCCTGGCTCCCCGCCAGATCATGCGCCTGGGAGAAATCCTTGCGCAGATCGTACAGCTCCCACTTATATTGGCTCGGCAGGACCGAGCCGTCGCCGCGCTGCCACGGCAGATTGATGGGCGTGCTGCTCGCCAGCCAACCTTGATGGTAAATGGCGTGGTTGCCCATCATCTCGAAATATTGGGTGTCGTGCCGCTCAGGCGCTTTGGGCGCGGCGAAGCTATAGGCGAAACTGACGCCGTCGATCCGCTGCTGAGCCACGCCATTGACGACATCAGGCGTCTTCAGACCGGCGACTTCCAATATCGTCGGCATCACATCGGTCACATGCGTGAATTGCGACCGGATTCCGCGCGCCTTGATATGATCGGGCCAGGACACGACCAGCCCGTTGCGGGTGCCGCCAAGATGAGAGGCATATTGCTTGAACCAGCGGAACGGCGCGTCCGTCGCCCAGGCCCAGCCATAACCCCAGTTGGCAACGGCATCTGGACTGCCGATCTTGTCGAGATTGGCGAGCAGCAGCCTATCATCCTCCTGCATGGCGTTGGCGAAGGCGGACATGGGGTTTGAACTGCCATTTTCTCCCCCTTCGGCGGCAGCGCCATTGTCGCCTTCGATGAAAATCACCAGCGTGTTGTTGCTTTCCCCCATGCGATCGAGTTCATCGAGGACGCGGCCGATCTGCGCATCCTGATAAGCGAGCATCGCCGCATAGACCTCCATGAAGCGCGCGTTGATCCGACGCTGGTCGGGGGTCAGTTCGCTCCACGCCTTCAGGCCGTCGGGCCGCGCGGTGTCCTGCGTGGCGGAGGGTATGATGCCGAGCCGCTTCTGGCGGCGGACTGTTTCCGCCCGCACGGCGTCCCATCCCTTGTCGAACTGGCCCTTGAACTTCGCGATCCAGTCCGCCGGGGCCTGAAGCGGCGCGTGCGCTGAGCCCGTCGCATAATAGAGGAAGAAGGGCTTGTCTGGCGCGGACGCCTTCTGATTGTGGATCCATTGGATCGCCTCGTCGGCGAGCGCCTTGTCCAGCACCCCTTCCTTCAGCGTGGGTATGGGCGTGATGCCGCGATACAGGGCCGGGGTGAACTGGTTGGTCTCCGCCGACATGAAGCCGTAGAAATGTTCAAAGCCGAGCCCTGTCGGCCACATGTCGAACGGCCCTGCTGGCGACACATCTGCTTCCGGCGCATTATGATGCTTGCCGACCATGGCGGTATTATAGCCATTTTGGCGCAGCACCTCGGCTACCGTCGCCGCGCTTTTCGGTAATATGTTGGTATAGCCCGGGAAGCCCGTGGACAGATTGGCGACGATGCCGTTGCCCACCGCATGATGGTTGCGCCCGGTCAGCAGCGAAGCGCGTGTGGGCGAACACATGGCCGTCGTGTGAAAGCGGTTATAGACTAGGCCGCGCGCCGCCAGCCGATCCAGATTGGGCGTCGGGATCGGCCCGCCAAAGGTGGATGCCGCGCCGAAGCCCACATCGTCCGTCAGGATCAGCAGTACGTTGGGCGCTCCGGCGGGCGCGGTAACGGGCTTGGGAAAGGCGGGAGTGGAATCGGCATAGGTCTGCCCGATCTTCCCCGCGAACGGAGCAGCCGGGGCAGGCAATACCGTTTGCGCGGCAAGCGGCGACGCGCTCGCAAGCAAAGCTGCGGCAAGCATTTTTCTCATTTCAGAAATACCTCGATCTTGCGGACTTCGCCGTTGAATGAATGGCCGTTCGGGTAGTCGATCACCGTCGCCCCCGTGTCGTCGCCAATGTCGAAGGTCTCGCCGAGCCCGGCGGGGATCAGGAAGGTCCGCTCGATCCGCCCGCGCGCGACTTCGCTGCCGTTGACGCTGATGCGCATCAGCCCGCCGCGCCCGAAGCCGCCGCCGTCATAGTCGAACGCATAGCTGATTTTGGCCGGACCCGCCGGGATCGGTGTGGCCGCCGCGACGTCCCATTGATGGCTGGGCTGCTGCGTCAACGCCACGTGCGCTGCTGGTTTCCCATCCTTCAGGTAAAAGCTCCAGCCGCCGAACTTGCTGCCCTGCGCGACCAGCGGGCCGTTGCCGCCGCCCGAGGGCATGTCGATATCGGCGACGATCTCGAAGGAACGCCCCCGGATCATGGGGGCCGCGCCTTCAGCTACGCTGATCCCCTTGCCCCAATAGGTGAAGCTCTTGCGGCGCGGCGCGAAGGCGATCTTCGAAGCGGAGGAACGGTCGAGCGATTGCCGCCCATCGAGCGGGAACACGTTGTTCTTTTGCGCCTCTGCCGTCCAGAGCGCCTGCAACTCCTTCAGCTTCTCCGGATAGCGCGCCGCCAGATCGCGGGACTGCGCATAGTCCTTGTTCAGGTCATAAAGTTCCCATTTATAATCGAGGGGAGAACTGAGAACTTCGCCCATCTTCCACGGCATGCGGGCGGGCGTGGTGCTGGCCATCCAGCCCTTGTGGTAGATGGCGCGCGTGCCAATCATCTCGAAATATTGGGTATCGTGCCGCTCCGCAGCCTTGGGCGCGTCGAAGCTATAGGCAAAGCTGACGCCGTCGATCCGCTGCTGCGCGATGCCATTGACGCTCCCGGGCGCCTTGATCCCCGCCACTTCCAAAATCGTCGGCATCACATCATTCACATGGGTGAATTGCGAACGGATGCCCCGCGCCTTGATATGATCGGGCCAGGACACGACCATGCCGTTACGTGTCCCGCCAAGGTGAGAGGCGATCTGCTTCATCCATGGGAAGGGCCCGTTGGTTGCCCAGGCCCAGCCGACTGGAAAATGACCGTAACTGTCCTTGCCGCCCAGCTTGTCGATCATGCCGTTGAGCCAGGCCATGTCCTCCGTTGCGCCGTTGGCGAATGTGCCCAGCTCATTGGTGCTGCCCGCCATTCCGCCCTCGGATGACGCGCCATTGTCACCTTCGATGAACATGACGAGGGTGTTGCCGCTCTCGCCCATGCGGTCCAACTCGTCCAGCAGGCGGCCGATCTGCGCGTCCTGATAGGCGAGCATGCCAGCATAGACTTCCATCATCCGCGTATAGACTCGCTTTTGGTCGGGGTTCAGGCTGTCCCAAGCGGGAATATCACCGATGCGCGGCGTGGCCTTGGTGCCTGGCGGAGCGATCTTCATCGCGATCTGCCGCTTCAGGGTCTCGGCGCGAACCGCGTCCCATCCCTGGTCGAATTGGCCCTTGAACTTGGCGATCCAGTCGGCTGGCGCCTGATGCGGGGCGTGAGCGGTGCCGGGAGCATAATAGAGGAAGAAGGGCTTGTCCGGGGCCGCCGCCTTTTGTGCGTGGACATAGCCGATTGCCTCATCCGCCAGATCACGGTCTAGGATGTAGGTCGGGTCCTTGTCATATTTCTGCTCGGCGGGCGCATTGCCGCGATACAGCTTGGGCGTCCATTGTTCCGTGTCGCCGCCCAGGAAACCGTAAAACTGCTCGAAGCCCAGCCCCGTCGGCCATTGATCGAAGGGGCCTGCGATGGAACCCTCCTGCGCCGGGATATTATGATGCTTGCCGAACATCGCCGTGTTGTAGCCATTCTGGCGCAGCACCTCGGCGACCGTGGCGGCGCTGCGCGGGATCATGGACCAATAGCCGGGATAGCCGGTGGCGATATCGCTGACCACGGCATTGCCCACCGCATGATGGTTGCGCCCGGTCAGCAGCGAGGCGCGCGTCGGCGAACACATGGCGGTGGTATGAAAGCGGTTATAGACCAGGCCCCGCGCTGCCAGTCGGTCCAGATTGGGCGTGGGTATCGGCCCGCCAAAGGTCGACGCCGCACCAAAGCCCACATCGTCTGTCAGGATCAGCAGGACATTGGGCGCTCCCGCAGGCGCGGTCACCGGCTTGGGAAAGGCCGCGACCGAATCGGCATAGGTCTGCCCGATCTTTCCCGCAAAAGCTTCTGGCGCGCGTGGTAGCACGGTCTGCGCCGCGACCGGCGCTGCGCTAGCCAGCAAAACCGCCAGAAATCCTGCGCCAACTCTCATTGCCGAACGCCTTGCCATCGCTCATCCACTCCATCCTGTTTTACATCTTGTACGGAAGAGTTTCGTACAGTACAAGCAAGCAAACGACAAAATGAATGATAGGAGAGTATATGACCCGCAGGGTTTCGACCTGCTGCGTCGATCGACGTCGCATTCACCAGTCGCCGCCTGCGTCGGGAGCATCGATCTGATGCGCATCCTGATAGCCTTGCTGCTGGCCGGTGCAGCCACCCCCGCGCTCGCTCATGCGCCAGACCTGAGCGTGCCCTTTTCCGCGCCGTCCAATTACACCGCGCATGCCCGCCTGTTTCAGGAGCGGGTCACGCATGTAGGAAAGACTCCGGTCTGGCAGATCGAATTCCAGGGCATGAACATCGTCGTTGTCGAAGGCAGCGACGGGCTGATCATCCTCGACACCGGCATGAACCGCGATGTCGCGACGGCCGCCCTTGCAAAGATACGAGCGCAGATCTCGACCAAGCCGATCAAGGCAATCATCTATACGCACCATCATCCGGATCATGTGAATGGAGCAGGGGTCTTCGCAACCCCGGCCGATGTCGCCAGCGGCAAGGTGCCGATCTATGCCGCCTCTAATTTTCTGAAGGAATTGTCGGACGAAGGCGTTGCGACGCTGCCGATCGTCGCCACCCGCGCCGCTTATATGTTCGGCTTCAGCCTGACCGGGAAGGAGGCTGAGGATTTTCATGTCGGCTGCTGTGGCGGCTTGGGCGCGGCTGGAAAGAATGAGTCCGCCTATATCCCACCCACGCAGTTCGTCGATGTGGACGGCGCGCGCGACATCGAAATCGCTGGGGTTAAGCTGCACCTGTTCCATACCGGCGGGGAGGCAGCTTCGCATATCGCAGCATGGCTTCCCGACTATCAGGTGCTGATCTCGGGCGACGAGGTGCAGGGGCCGACTTTCCCCAACCTCCATTCGATGCGCGGCACCAAGATGCGCGACGCCAATCGCTGGATCGAGGCGCTGCGCCGGATGGAGCGCTATGACGCGGCCTGGATGGTGCCGATGCATGGGCCGGTCGTGGAGGGCGCGCCGCAGATCAAGGCTCTGCTGACCCGCTATGAGGATGCGATCCAATATACGCATGACCAGACGATCCGCCTGATCAACAAGGGCGTTACGGAGGATGAACTACCCGATGCATTGGGACCGTTGCCGCAATGGCTGCGTTCGGAACCCTATACGACCGAATATTATGGCACCGTCGCCGATGCCGCGCGCAGCTATTATGTCGGCTATATCAGCTGGTTCTCCGGCGATGCGACCGATCTTGCGCCCACTCCGCGTGTGGAGCGCGCGCGGCGAGAGGTGGCGCTGATGGGCGGGCGAGCGCCGGTCCTTGCCACTGCTAACCGCGCCTTTGCACAGGGCGACGCGCAATGGGCTGCGGAGCTGACGACGCTGCTCATCGCCATCGACCATCAGGATATGGACGCGCGTCGCCTGAAGGCCGCTGCTTTCCGCAAGCTGGGCTACGCCACCTATAACAGCAACCGGCGCGGCTTCTACCTGATGGGCGCGCTGGAGCTGGAAGGAAAGCTGCAGCAGGCGGGCCTCACCGCGCGCTACATGAACCCGGACAATATCCGCAAGATGCCGGTGGCGCTGATGCTCGAGCAGATCCGCTACAAGGTCGATCCGAAGCGGGCCGGGGCTGGCGACCATGCCGTCGCCTTGGCCATCGCTGGAGAAAGCGACCCATGGCTTCTCGAACTGCGTAACAGCACCTTGAAGTTTCGGCGGGGCCAGGCGGGGACCATGCCCGTCGTGAATCTGGAGCGCACTGCGCTGGGAGATCTAGTCTCCGGCAGCCAGTCCGTCGACGCGTTGGTGAAAACAGGCGCAATCTCCGGCGCAGGGTCGTCCGCGCTCGGGCAGATATTCGCCGCGCTCGACCTCACCGTCACCCCCATCAATCTCGTCATACGCTAACCAGTACGAAACAACATCGTACAACAGGGAGGAACTATCATGAACAACGCTATTTCACGCCACGCCCTGGCGCTGTGCCTTTTCGCCTGCGCCTCACCCGCGCTCGCCCAGGAAGAGGATGGCGGGGGCATCCAGGAGATCGTCGTCACCGCCCAAAAGCGATCTGAATCCCTTCAGAAAACGCCCATCTCGATGATGGCCATGACCGGCGCCGACATTGAAAAGAAGGGCATTGCCGACATCACCGACCTGCGCACGCTGGTCCCCAGCCTTGCCGTGACTCCCCATCCGAACAGCGCGACAACGGCTCGCGTTTTCATTCGCGGGATCGGCAATAATGACGACCAGATCACCGTGGACCCCAGCGTCGCAGTCTATCTGGATGGCATCTACATCGCCCGCAACCAGGGCCTCTCTGCCGAAGTTGCGGAGGTCGAGCGGATTGAAGTGCTGCGCGGGCCGCAGGGTTCGCTCTATGGCCGCAACGCGACGGGCGGCGCGATCAACTACATTACTCGCGCGCCTGAACTGGGCGAGTTTTCCGCGAAGCAAACCCTCGCCGTCGGCAACTACAACCAGTTTCGGTCGCGCACCCGCGTAAACATCCCGGTGGGTGACAAGCTGGCGGTCGAACTGGGCTATCTGCACAGCCAGAAGGATGGCTTTGTCGATAATCCGGGCACCGGCGTCGCCCGCTGGGGGGATCAGCGCCGCGACGCCTATCGCGCGGCTATTCTGTTCCAGCCCACCGATGCGCTGCAGCTGCGCTACACTTATGACCGTTCCGACATCAACGACACGCCTGTCTTCATGGTCGCGGCGCCTTTCTACCCGCGCACGGCCGACCGGCCGACGGCGGGGTCACCCTTTGTGCGCAACCTCATGCCGAACGATGCCACGTCTCAAGGCCATAACCTCACCATTAGCTGGGAAGTGGCTGACGACGTCACCTTGAAATCGCTCACCGGCTATCGGAAGCTCTCCAGCGTCACCAATCAAAATTATCTGACCGGCGTCGTCGGCGCATTCCCGTTGATCCTGACCGGCTTTGACCAGCAGCAGGATCAATGGAGCGAGGAAGTGCAACTTGTCGGCTCCGCTCTGGATCGCCGGTTGGATTATGTCCTGGGCGCTTATTATTTCGACGAAAATGGCGAAAGCGCCGATTATTCGGCGATAACCGGCCGTCCCCGCGTGGATCGCGTCGCGACGATTCATAACCGCGCCTATGCCCTATACGGCCAGGCGACCTTGCGCCCTGCCTTCGTTGAGGGGCTCTACCTGACCGGCGGCTTGCGCTGGTCGCGTGACGAGCGTGAAGCAACGCTGGATCAGACGATCGTTCCCGCGGCAGGCGCGCCGACCGTGCTGCCTCATGGCGAGGGCAAGAATCATTTCTCCAACCTCAGCCCCAGCTTCGTCATCGGCTATAACGCCACCCCCAACCTCAACATCTACGCCAAATATGCGCGTGGCTATAAGACCGGCGGTTACAATATCCGCGCCAGCAGCGTCACACGCTTCAATGAAGGCTTCGGTCCCGAAACGCTGGACTCCTTCGAACTCGGCGTAAAAGCGAGCTGGCTCGACAATCATCTCCAGACAAACCTCGCCCTGTTCCGGTCGAACTACAAGGATATCCAAACCAATATCCAGTCGGACCCGACCAATGTAGCGATCACCGATGTGTTCAATGCAGGCAAGGCCCGGATACAGGGTTTCGAACTGGACCTGATCGCCAAGCCGGTCGATGCGCTGACGCTTTCAGTCAACTATGCCTATCTGGATGCCAAGTTCCAGCAGATCCTCGATCAAGCGGGCAACGACATCACGTCTCGCTATACTTTTGTCGAAGCGCCAAAACATACGCTGACGACTTCGCTGGAATATCGCTTCCCCGATACGCCCATCGGTATCCTCACGGCCAATGTCGACTATTTCCTCAAGAGCAAGGTTTCGACGTCCACAGCCGATCCGCGCTATGTAATCGGAGACTATGGCCTGCTCAACGCCCGCCTCACCCTTTCCGATATTCCGGTGGGCTTCGGCAACTGGCGTCTGTCGGCCTTCGGCAAGAATTTGACCGACAAGGAATATTATATCGCCCATTTCAACGGCGGCCTGCCAAGCGCGATCTTCGGCGATCCGCGCACTTATGGGCTTGAACTTACCTTCGAGTATTGAATGATGCCGCGGTGCCGAGACCGATTTTTTGGCTCGGCACCCGCAATCGTCGGATTATAGCTTCGGTCGATAATTGCCACAAGCACTCAGATGAATAAGTGTCCGGCACCCAGCACACGGTGTGACCGGATAACATTTGACGCAACTTGTTTCTCTTTTACGCCGAACTCGCCTAGATCGCCCCCGAACGCAGCCGCGATGGTTGGCGATGGTCGCCACTGGAACTGCAGTCTTCACGAGGCGAGGGTGAGAGCCTATTTGCTCGTAAGCCAGTGCGATCGTGCCATGAGTGACTTGCACTGAAACCGTCTAAGCATCGAACGCGTGTAAGAGGTCCCTTGATGGGCCATCATCATGAAGGGACGGCGCAAGGTTGCTGCCGGTAGCAGCTCGTAAACATGCAGGCTGCAAGTTTTAACAGCCTACGAGGCGGTTTCTGCTTCCGCTAACCGCGGAACTCCCGACCTTTTGCCACGATTTTCCAAGGAGGATCTGTGCTTCATCTTCGTTCCTTTGTCGCTGCGGCGAAGCCCAAGCCCTTGATCACGGTGTCAAATTTTCTGTTGTCAGGGCAGGCGGCGCGCACCGCCTCAAGCGACAAGCGCGGCGTGTGGAGCGATCGTTCGCCCGACCTTCGCCGATCCACGCAATGTCGTCCGGTACACGACCCGGATGACGTCCAGCGGATGTCCTTCGGCGCGATGCATCAGCCGGTAATTGTCCCACAGGATGATGTCACCCTGGGCCCAATCATGTTCGTAGATGAACCGCGGTTGGCATAGCTGGCCGATCAGAGTCTGGAGCAGTTCATCACTTTCCGCCTGATCCATGCCAACAATGGCTTGCAGGTTCAGCGGGCAGATATTCATGATCGTGCGGCCGGTTTGCGGATGCTTCCAGACGAGCGGCCTTGCCTGTGGCGGATAATCGGGAAAGTTCATCTTCATTTCGCCGACGCGCGTGCCATTTTCATTGCCGAAGCGAACGCGGCTGAGGTCGGTGCAAAATTCGAAGCGTACTTCGAGGCCCTCAATACGGCGCTTGAGCGACTCATCGAGCGCGTCATAGGCCGCTGCGGTGTCGAGCCAGGCGGTGTGGCCGCCGATCGTCGCCTTCTCCACCATGTTGAGCAGCGCCCCGGCATTGGGCACTTCCTGAAAGGCAAGATCAGTATGCCAGGGTATCCGGCCATAGGTCGGTACGCCGTCAAACGCATAGACCGGCCCGCGCGGCCCACCCTTGTTGGTGAGGAGGATCAATTCGGGATGTTCGGGCAGGCGCAGGTCGGGAACGGGATGCGGTTCCAGTTCGCCAAAGCACCGGCTGAGGTTGAGCAGAAGTTCAGGCGCGACGCCGACGCCCCGGAACAGCAGAACGCCTTCTTCCCGAAACAGCGCAACAAGTTGCCGGGCTATATTCTCATTGATCGCTCTGGAAGGATCTACGCCGATGACTTCCACCCCGATCGCGCCGAGTTTTTTTGTTTCGATCATTGCAAGCACCTCTTCTGATTCAGTCTGATCCTGTTTTGGCGACTGCCTGATGCAGGCCGGTGACCGCCGAACTGTTGTGATGGTGCTATTCTCAATCGGCGCTTCACGACTGTCATCATGCAAATGAATGATCGGCAGGAAAGCGCGAAAAAGCGGCGTGACGACTAGCGATCATCCGTTTGGATGAAGGCGGGCACGCCCTCTGTTGCTACCGTCAGCGCATAGAACGAGCAGTAATGATCGCGCCGCAAAGACGGCGACGGCGAGGAGCAATGAAATGAGCCGCTTCGATATCTTGATACGCAATGGCCTGGTGGTCGATGGCACGGGCAACGAAGCCCGGCGGGCCGATGTCGGGATCATCGGCGACCACATCGCTGCGGTGGGCATGAATCTGGGCGATGCAGCCGAAGAGATCGATGCGACGGACATGATCGTGACGCCCGGCTTCGTCGATATTCATACCCATTATGATGGCCAGGTTACCTGGGATTCCCGGCTGCGCCCATCGACCGAGCATGGCGTGACCACGGTGCTGATGGGCAATTGCGGCGTTGGCTTTGCCCCGTGCCGTGCGGAGCAGCGCGAGGGGCTCGTCCGGCTGATGGAGGGCGTGGAGGATATTCCGAACCCCGTGCTGACCGAGGGCCTGCCCTGGAATTGGGAGACATTCCCCGAATATCTCGACAGCATTGGCGACAAGGCATTCGACGCGGATGTCGCCGCGCTTATCCCGCACGCAGCGCTGCGCGTCTATGTGATGGGCAAGCGGGGCGAAGCGCGCGAGCCAGCGACGGTGGAGGACCGCGCCCGCATGGCCGCGCTTGTGAAGGAGGGTATCGCGGCGGGCGCGATGGGCATCGGCACATCCCGCACAATGTTCCACCGTTCGATCGACGGCAATCTGATCCCTACCCTGACCGTCGGGGAAGCCGAGCTCCAGGCGCTGGCCGATGCCATGACGGCGGCGGGTGGCGGCACCTTCCAGTTCGTCAGCGATTTCGCCGATGAAGAGGCGGAATTCGACATGCTGACCCGCATTGCCGAAAAGTCGGGTCGGCCGATCACTTTCCCCGTCAGCGGCACGGCGGAAGACCCGGAACGCAGCAAGCTGATGTCACGCATCAGCGCCGCCAACGCAGCCGGTTGTCGCATCGGCGTACAGGTTCTGGGCCGGGCGACGGGCGCGGTGATGGGGCACCAACTCACCTTGCATCCCTTCTGTACCAGCCCCACCTACCGATCGCTCGCCAAGCTGCCGTTCGAAGCCAAGATAGCGGAGCTGCGGCGGCCGGAGGTGAGGGCTGCGATCCTCTCGGACCCGCTCACGCCCGACCCGGGCAATGCCTTGACCAACTTCGTCCATGACTTTGGCCGTATCTTCCCGCTTGCCGACACGCCGAACTACGAACCATCGCTGGATGAAAGCATGGCGGGGCGGGCAGAGGCGATGGGCATCACGCCCGCCGAGCTTGCTTACGACATGCTGTTGGAGCGGGATGGCAAGCGGCAGCTGTACCTCACCATCTCCAACTATGCCGAAGGCAATCTGGACGGGATGGGAAAGATATTGATGCACCCCGATGCGGTGATGGGTTTGGGCGACGGGGGCGCGCATTATGGCGCGATTTGTGACGCGAGCTACTCGACGCACCTGCTGACCCACTGGGTGCGGGATCGCGCCTACGGGCGGGTGCCGCTGGAGCGCGCGGTCGTTGCGCTGACGCGCGGCCCGGCCTCGCTCATCGGCCTTAACGATCGCGGAGTGCTGGCACCGGGATACCGCGCGGACATCAACGTCATCGACTTGAAATCGCTTCGCCTGCACGCGCCAGAGGTGACGTTCGATCTTCCGGCGGGGGGACGGCGGCTGACGCAGCGGGCCGATGGCTATCATGTCACCATGCTGGCGGGCGAGATCGTGCTGCGCGATGGGCAGCCTACCGGCGTGCTGCCGGGCCGCCTCGTGCGCGGGGGGCGTGCTGAGCCTGATTTAGGCTGAGGTCGCGGCCGAATTCAGCAGCGCCCGGATCAGGTCGCTTTGGCGATTGATGCCGGTCTTGAGGAAGATGCTTTGCAGCTGCGACCGCACGGTGTTGCGGCTGATGCCGAGTTCCATCGCCGCTTCCTCAAGGCTCGCGCCCTTGGCCAGCTTGCTCGCGAGCAGCGCCTCGGCAGCGCTGAGGCCAAAGAGGCGGGCGAGTGTCTCTGCTGGCCAGGCAGCCTGCGCTGCCGGATCACGCAGCACCAGGATGGCCGTCCGCCGGTTGGGCTGGCGCAGCGGGAAATAGCCGGGACCTGGCCGGACGATGATCGTCAGCGGCAAGTCATTGTCGCGGCGGGAAAAGGCCATGGGCACATAATTCTGCAAATCGGGCTCAGGCGCCTGGGCCAGCGCGCAACGCCTGATTTCGGCAAGCAGCGCGCGGGTTTCCTCTCCGCTTTCAGCTTGCAACCGGCCGCCTACGACACGCAAGCCGCCGCCGGTCGCAAGCAGATGGTCCGCCACATCATTGGCCAGCATCAACTCCGCATCACTGCTTACGAGAGCAGCGCCGATGCGGCTGGTGTTGAGCGCAAGATCATTCAACATGCCGCGCCGCGCCAGATCCATGATCCGGTAGTAAATCTGCAAGCTGCGGCGCAAAGGTTCCGACAGGGACGCAAGCAGCTGTTCCTGCGGCGCGGAAAGGGGCGCACTTTCACTCTGCCGCCACAATATGATCGTTGCACTTCGCTTCTGACTATCGGCGACGGGCAGGAGCGTGACATGCGCACCGCCAAGGGCCGGGAGGCTGTGCACGCCGCTGTTTGGTTCCAGCATTGTGGTTGCGAAGAACGCTTCGATCTCCGCTGCCACCGCGTCCTCTGAATAGGCGCCGACAGCGACCTCAGCGCCGGATGCGCCCACCATCACCGCTGCATGTTCACAGCCGAAAACTTCGCGCGCAGCATGCGTGAAGCTGACCCAAGCGGGGACCTCCGACGCACTAGCGTATAGCGCGTTCAGCAGCGTTTCGCGGGACTGCAATGTGCCAGCATCGGCAACTGGGAGGCGACTGTTCGAGATAGCTTTGATCCTGGGACTGCGATTACGCCTATGGGATCGGAGACCGGCTGATCCAAGGTTTAGCATCCTCATCATCCGGTGCAAGGGTAGGCGCGCGACAGGCTAGCCTGATTGTTCGAGAGCAGCTTTGGCGAGTCCCTCGTCGCTAATGGTCCATCCTGTGATCGACCAGTCACAGCTAATCACGGCCCAGGCGACGTTGGCAATGTGGACTTCCACACTTTGCAAAGCACATCAGATTAATGACCAGCGGCACTGTTGCCTGCGTTGCGAGCGGCGGAACGAGCCTGACCGCCAGCGAGTGGCCAGTTTCGGGGTGCTCAGCATGGACAAGCGGACAGTCCGCACCGGAGCAGCGAAATTTTTCTCCTAAACGGCAAAGAAGGGTCGAGTTTCCCATCACCATCACGACCGCGCTCGGCAAGACTTGCCCTCATATTCGAAATGATGTCGGCTGTATGCTCGACCATTCCACCGCAACACAGGGAAGCAAAAGCCAGGCCCGCCGACCAGCAGATCTGGATAGCCGGAAGCCCCCTTGGTGCGCAGGAACTTGGGTATGCCCAGAGACTCGATCAGGGTCTTCCCGCGTCTTCCAGGACCTCCACGATCAGCATGCGAACGGTCAGTTCGTCATCAATCACAAGCACTGTTTCGCCAGCACCGACCTCAGGAATTTCTTCCTGCATCTCGGCGACATCATCGACGAGCTCACCCAAGAAGCGCGGAAGGTACAGGCACATTGTGGTGCCATCCCCGGGTTGGCTGTACACCCGAACCTGCCCGCCAGACTGCGGCACGAAGCCGTGGGTCATGGAAAGACCCTAGCCTGTGCCCTGGCCGATTGCCTTGGTCGTAAAGAAGGGATCGAAGATGCGAGCGGCGATGTCTTTTGGAATTCCAGTACCAGTATCCGTGACGCAGACCGAGATACGTGGCTTACTTGGCGTTGGTAACAAGAGGTTTGGGATTGTCGGCGGATCGCGGAAGCATGTTTGGGGTTCGGCCTCGAGCGAACCAGAAGGACCAGAGTGTTAGACTTCCCAACAGCGTGAGAGCCAGACCGGCGAAGGTCATCACCAGCCGATAGGCCAAACCACCCACTTTAGCCGCATGTAGTGGATAGAGCATATTATAGATTTTCACGACTACAGGCAAACGCGATGCGTCTCGCGCCGCGATCAGCCGGCCGCTGTCCGCCGCAAACCACAGGGTCGTGCGGCCGTTGGGTAGCCATTCTTCCGGCTTCTTCATGCGCAGGGTGATAAGGCCGCTCTTTTTGCGAGGCAGCGACAGGCTGCGCAGCTCCGCGTCGGGGAATCGCGTATGCGCCGTGGCGATCATTGCGCGCCAGTCGAGGTTTGAGCCTAGCGGTACAGCAGTGGCCTTGGGTGGCTTCAGGCTGGCATCGATCTGCGCGGGCGCGGAGGAGCCAAGGATCAGCGCCGCCATGGGACGGAAAACCAATATGGAGCCCGTCAGAAACGCCAATACCAGCAAGGGCGCAGCAATCACGCCCAGATCGCGATGCTGGCGCACAATTGCGGAGCGGCTGAGCCGCCTCGGGAAAAGGCGAAATTCGAAGGTCTTGCGCGTCCGGATCCACAGGATGAGGCCCGATACCACGAAGAACATCCCCAGCAGCGCGGCGATGCCGATGACCGTCTCGCCCACGTCGCCAGCGAAGAGATGGTGATGGAGGTCGAACAGCCAAAGTTCCGGCCGCTCCCACTGGCTGTCCCAGCGCGTAACCAGATCCCCTGCCTGAGTGACATAAGCGCCGGAATCGTCAGCGAAGCGCAGTCGGTCGAGGCCGAAATTCGGCCCGGCAAAGCTTATCATCTCCGGTCGGTGGGCGGGGTCGGCCATGACCCGCTCGACCGTCCGGGCGATGACCGCGCCGTCCTGCACCAGTACATCGGATGCATGGGGGAGCATCACCCAGGCATCCTTGTGCACCAGCAGCGCGCCCGACAGTCCCAGCACCGCCAGTACCAGGCCGATCAACCCGCCGATCCAGCGGTGCAGGATGTCGAGGATCTTCAAAAATTATAATCCCAACTCAGTGTTAAGCTGCGCCCTCGTCCCGCGAAATAAGCGAGATTGTCGGACGGCAGCCGCGTGTCGCTGCTGTAATCGATGTAGAATTTATCGAACAGGTTCTGCACACTCAGCCGGACGCCGCCGAAACCGGTCTGGTAACGAATGCTGGCATCGGTAACGGCGTAGCCGCCGAAGTTGTTGCGCGGATCGGGCTGCGTCACACCAGCGTCGGCATGGAAGCTGCGCGAGAGATAATATTGCGTCTGGAGGATCGCTGAAACTGGACCACGATTATAGGTCGCGGACAGGTTTACGCGATCAGGTGAGATATTGACGCCGTCCAGATCGGTATCGACCGCACCATCGGCATTGCTGTCATAGCGGCCCTCGATATGGGCATAGCCGATGCCGAGCTTCACGCCCGAGATCGGTGTTTGGCTGCGCAGATTGACTTCAATCCCTTCGATCTCGATGCGCTGCCGCTGGACGTCGAAATTGCGGCCGGTGCCAGGCACGAGCAATTGGCCCTTATCGCTGGATGACCAGAAATAGGTGGCTGACCCGTCGAACGGTCCGCGCTTCACTTCAACACCGATCTCGCGATTGTTGGAGACGATTGGCTCGATCGCAAGATAGCTGTCGATGTCGATGCCGGTCAGATTGATCGAGCGCGTGATCCGCCCGACATCAGGTGCTGTGTAGCCCTCGGCATAGCTGGCGTAGGCGCGGATTCCGTCCCACGGTTCGAGGATGACACCCCCGTTCAGCAGCAGGTCGTCGAACTTGGGCTTGCCGCCTGCGACATCGACGCCGCCCCAATAGCGCTGCCCGGCGGGGAGCGTCTGGGTGGTCTGGGCGAGGGTGTGGAAATCATCGATCTTGATCTGCACATTTTCCCAGCGCGCGCCGCCCGCGATGCGGACCAGTCCGTCGAACAGCTTGAGGTTGGTCTGCACGAAGGGTGCGAGACTGCGGAACTCGGCGGGCGGCACCCAGACGCGGTTGGTAGCGATCAATTGCTGCTGGGTCTTGTCCCACAGCGCATCGAAGCCGAGGGTAGCGGTCAGAGCCTCTAACCCCGGCACGGCGCGCTCATAGCTGAACTTGGCGCCCATTTTGCGGGAGCGGTTCTGCGACTGATCGAACAGATCGCCGACCGGCGCGATGCTCGGGTCCTGGAAGGAGGCGATATATTTGCCGGTGGCATCGCGGTTTTCGCCGCCAAAGGTATCGCGGGAGCGGTTGAAGAAAAGCTGGCTGATGAAATTGCCGCCCCAAAGCGCGCTGTCGGTGTAGGACAAGGCGATGCTTTCGGTGCGGTTGGCCGCTGGATCGCCGGGAGAAGCCCCGCGTGTGGCGCTGGTCGGCAAGCCCACCGGGCGGTTGCCGAGGACCGCAATGTAATCGCCGTCGCTCTTCAGCTCGAAGCGACTGGCGATGAGGTCGATGCGGCCGGTCGCTGATACGGCATAGCCCAACCGCGCGAAGAAATTCGTCGCCTGCGAATCCTGCGTTTCGCCCTGCGTCAGGTTTAGGCCGACGCGGCGGTCCTGCCCGTCATAGAAGACGCCACGCTTTTCGTAGGTCGCGCCGACTGTCGCGTCGAAATCGCCCGCCTTATACTGGAACAGGCCGCCCGCTTTGCCGCCCATGCCGTTGGAGTGGAACCTGTTGTCCGCCGTCCCTTGCAGCAGCACCCGGCTGCTGAGACCTTCCTGTTTGGGCGCGCCGACGGTGACCTGATTGACGATACCGCCGGTGCCGCCAATCCCCTGCAGCGCGTTGGAGCCGTAGATCAGCTCGACGCGATCCACGAAGAAACCGTCGATGGTGAAGCCATCGCGCCCGCCGTCGCGTAGCGGCGTCGATTGCGGGATGCCGTTGATCGCGTAAAGCGGCGATCGACCGCGCAATGTCTCGCCCGCGCCAGACAGCTTCTGGCGCGTGGGGGAGAAGGAAGGAGTGAGCGTCGCCACAGCATCGGTGACCGAACCGGAAATGGCGATCTGCTGGTCGAGCATTTCTTTATCGATCACGTCGATCGTCAGCGGCAGGGCGTTGACAGGCAGGATGCTGCGCGCGGCGGTGACGATAATCGGGGCAGCCGCCTCGCCGTCCGACCCGGCTGGCGATTGCGCGAATGCCGAGCCCGTGACCACAAGCGCACAGGTTGTCAGAAGAGCGTGAATGGTCTTTTGCATCGAGTTCCCCGTTTTCCTGGCGCTCGCTACTGAATGTTTGATACTAATGCAAGTCAGTCGCATCTAGTGAGATAGGTTGGGCGCGATGCGCCGATCCGTGCGCGATGCTTGATATGCGTCGGCGAACTCTGAATATTTATGCCGACTCAAATCATATTTGTGTGTCATTGTTTGTCGCGATGACGGCGGCATCCCGCTAAAGCCCGGCGGCCGAGCGGCGGATTCCGAGAGAGGACGATATGGCGGTTACCATCACTGCGTTCGACTGGGTGCCCGATTTCGCGAAAGGGCAAGTCCGCGACCTGCGTGTACGGTGGGCGCTGGAGGAAGTCGGCGAGGAATATCATGTCCGCTATCTGCGCCAGGGCGAACAGAAGGAAGCCGGGCACCGCAGACGTCAACCTTATGGACAGGTTCCGACCCTGGAGGAGGGTGACCTCACGCTGTTCGAGAGCGGCGCGATCGTCCACCACATTGCGAGCACACGTGATGGCCTTTTTCCCGCCGACGCCGCCGGCCGAGCCCGGGCAACGGAATGGATGTTTGCTGCGCTCAATACGGTCGAGCCGTTGATCATGGACCTGTCCATCATCGACCTGTTCGAAGCCGACAAACCCTGGTCCAGGCCGCGCCGCCCGGCCGTCGAGACCCGCATCCGGGAGCGGTTGCAGGAAACCGCTGACCGACTGGGCGATGAAGAATGGTTTGACGGGGCTTTCACGGCAGGCGACCTGATGATGATCTCGGTGCTTCGTATCATCGAGCATGATTCGCTGCTGACCGAACAGGCAAAGCTGGTGGATTATGTGAAGCGCGGCACGGCGCGCCCGGCGTTTCAGCGAGCGCTCGCGAGCCAGTTCGAGGGCTTCACCGGCTCTCCCCCTGCGGCCTATGACGAATGGAGGGAAAATATGAAAAACATGCCGGACCAATCGGCATGACCCGACCTGTACTCACCGCCTACAATTGGGCGCCCGACGAAGGGCGCGGCCTTGTACGCGACATGCGGGTCCGCTGGGCTTTGGAGGAAGTCGGCCAGCCCTATGACGTGCGCTATCTGAACTGGGGTGAGCAAAAGGATCCGGAGCATCGTGCCCGCAACCCGTTCGGACAGGTGCCCGCCTATGAAGAGGGCGACGTCGTTCAGTTCGAATCTGGTGCAATCGTTCTGCACATCGCGCAGCGCTGGCCGGGCCTGCTGCCCGACGATCCGGCCGATCGGGCACGCGCGATTGACTGGATTTTCGCAGCGCTCAATACCGTCGAGCCAGTAGTATGGGATCAGGTGATCGCTCGCATTATAGACGCGAAGCAAAGCTGGGCTGAAGATCGCTGGCCAAGCGTGCTGCAACGGTTGAAGGTGCGTCTTGGCGAACTCGCTGCCGCGCTGGGTGATCGGGACTGGCTGTATGGCGATTTTAGCGCGGGCGATCTGCTCATGGTTCAGGTCCTGCGTCATGTCGATGGCGCGATCCTCGCAAATTATCCTACGCTCGGAGCCTATGTGGCGCGGGGCATGGCACGCCCGGCATTCAAGCGGGCGCTGGATGCTTTGCAGGGGGGGCAGACCGGCAAGAAACCAGCCGATTGGCCGCATTGATCATCTAAAAGGTTGCCAGTGACAGGCGGTCCTGACGAAACTTGCCTGTTTAACTTATCATCGCGGAATGAGGGGCGACTTTCCTGTGAGGGAAGCCGAGATTTTATCACGGTGGGCGTTCAACATCGGAAGCCTCCTGCTACCTAAACGGGATAGCTGGGCGTCTGCATCCGGGATGTAAAATTTGGCTTCCGAACGGCCGCAAAGCGTCGCCACCCGAACTAATCGTTTTTAAGAGACGCGGCTCGTTAGAGGGCGGCTTTTGGCACCAGCGCGAAATCGACCTAACTGAAACGGTGCTCGCTGTCTGCCCCGGCATGAGCAGAACTGTCGAGGCGTTGGCGGCGGATTGCTCGACAGCGACAGGCGGCGGCGCGACGGGTACGGCGCCGGGCAGGTAGCGATTGCCTTGCGTCCCGCCCGCATCGCGGACGGTCAGGACACGGGCGATCGTCATGCCCGCTGCATCGGCGTAGGCCTGCGCCCGCGCATGGGCTGCCTCGTACGCCGCTGTGTAGGCTGAGTTGGCTGCCTTTACCGGGTCCGCGAGGCGCAGGTCAGGACCGCTCAGGATGTTGGCTCCAGCAGCCGTAGCCGCCGTGATGACAGCGGAGGCGCGATCCACATCCCGCACCGTGACATTGATGACGTTACTCGCCTGATACTGACCCTTGCGATCGCCACAATCAATTCGCTGCACGTTCAGAGATCGGGTTTGAATGTCCTTCTCCACGATGCCCGCCTGGGCGAGAGCATCCACGATCGTCGCGATCATCTGCCGGTTCGCAGCGCTGCAAGCAGGAGCGACCCGGCGATCATCGCGGGCCAGGCCGTCAGCTTCACGCCTAGGGTCGAAGCGCGAACTGGATGGAGACGGTTGCGCCGAGCATCAACTCGCCCGGTGCCACTGGACTTGGCGGCGGCGGCGGCGCGGGGGGCGCTCCTGCCATGCGGCCCGTGACAATGATCGGCTGGGGATAATAGCCTCCGCCCTCGCTGATCGACAGGATGCGGGAAATGCGCAACCCCGCCGCCCGCGCGTAAAGCTCGGCGCGAGACCGGGCCTCGCGCACCGCCGCCGTCCGCGCTTCGTCGAGCGCGGCCTTGGGCTCGTCCAGCGTGAAGGACGGGCCGTCTACCTGATTGGCGCCAGCCTGGACCAGAGTGTCGATGATCCGCCCCATTTCACCCAGCTTGCGGACGCGCACCTGCACATTGTTGCGCGCTTCATAGCCGATGATCCGGGGCGCCTGGGGCTGTGCCGGCGCGACATAGGGCTCGCGCGTCATTCTTGCCCGGATTTGGGCCTCCTGATCCGGATTGGAATATTGCGGCTGCAGGGAAAGCGCCGATGTCTGGATGTCGCGATCCGCAATGCTGGCACGTTTCAAGGCTTTGACCACCTCATCCATCCGCGTTGCGTTGACACTGAGCGCGTCGCCGCCCGTCTTGCCCTGTGTAACAACGCCAGCTGAGAAGACGGCCACATCAGGCACTCGGCGGCTCTGTCCTTCTCCGCTCACCACCAGCAAGGTTTCCTCAGGGGCGAGCACCGGGTTTGCAGCAGGCAACTGCGCCTGCCCGGCGGATGTGGCGCTCGCTGCGATCGCCAGAAAGACGCACCATTTCATCAGCCTCTCTCCTTGTTGTGTCAGCGTAACGTTGCCACGATGCTCTGGTTTCATCGCAGCAGGAACGATCTTGCTGGCGCCTTTGGATGATCGGCATACATTGCCTGGCCGACCTGCTGCCGTGCGCCGACGGTGTCGCAATCAGCCTCGGCAACTTCGTCGGCTCCCCGGCGTTCCATGACCAGGAGGCGCGATGAGAACAAAGTACGACGGTTCCGGGAGTTGGTTCACCTTGTTTGCCCGGCTGGGTTTTGCGGCGCGCGGCCTCGTTTATCTTCTGATTGGCGTATTCGCCATCGACGTCGCATTCGATGGGGGGCAGCCAAGTGACAATCAGGGCGTCCTGGGCACGCTCGCCGATGCGCCGTTTGGCCGCTTGCTCCTCGCTCTTTGCGCTCTTGGCTTTGCTGGCTATGCCTTCTGGCGTCTGACCGAAGCCATTCTCGATCCCGAAATGCGATCGCGCGATTTCAAGGGGAAGTTCGAAAGACTTGGCTATGCCTTGAGCGGCATTGTCCACGCTGGTCTTGCGGTGACGGCAGCACGCCTGGCGTTGCGAAAAGCCCCCGCATCCTTGGGCAGCCCGGGCGACGAAGCCGCTCAAAGCTGGTCCGGCTGGCTGTTGGAGCAGCCCGCAGGTCCGCTGCTGGTGGCCTTCGTGGCACTTTCCCTCCTTGCCGTCGCGGTGGCTCAGGGCGTCAAGGCGTATCAGGCGAATTTCGACGAACTGGACGGCGATGTGCCTGCCCCCCGTCAGGTTCGTTGGATCGGACAAGCAGGTTATGCCGCGCGGGCGCTGGTCTTTGCCATGATCGCATGGTTCCTGATTAACGTACTGCTCAACCGCGATCCACAAGAGGCAGGCGGTCTTGGCGCGGCGCTCCGGGAACTGCGTGAGCAGGATCATGGGCCATCACTCTTGCTGATAGTTGCGACCGGCCTGGCGCTGTTCGGCATCTTCAGCTTCGTGGAGGCGAGATATCGCCGTCTCAAGGTCGTTACGCCGAATTTGTAAGGATTGTTCACGCTCCCGATCTGCCTCTGGGATCCGACATTGGGTTGAGGGGTTATGGCCTGGATGGAAAATGAGAGAGACGACATGCATCGCACAATTATCTTCGCCTGCGCCGCGAGCCTCAGCCTGGCTTTGGCAGCCTGTGGCGGCAAAGGAGACGACAAGTTGGGCGAACAGGCGCAGGAGGCGATGGAAAACAGGGCGGACAGGATGGACGCCATGGCCGACAATATGAGCGGAACGGCCGAGGACATGATGCAGGCCAAGGCTGACGCCACGCGGGAACAAGGCGAAGCCAAGGAAGAAGCGATCGACGAGTCCGACATCAACGCGGACGCGCTCTCCGCTGACCAGCGCGACAAGATTGTGAACGGAAATTGAGCTGAACTACCGGGCAGCTTCCCGATCGCGTCTGCCAAGCGCTGATCGTCGGCGGTCGAGCAGGAAAACCCGACCGTCCGCAGCTGGTGCCAGAAATTAGCTGCTGAGCGGCTACAAAGGGGCGTGCTCTGCCGAGATTTGCCGCTCATGCCGCTGCCTTCAGGTCGGAAATATTCGCACGTTGCTCATAGAAGCGTACGGCCTCATAAGGCCGTATGACAATCCCATTACAGACCGCGCCTTCCCTATCGAGAATACAGGGAAATTGGTTAGCCGCCAGGGAACGCCGATTGCTGAATTGGCTGTGCAGCCAGATGCCGCCGTGGGTCACGCCTGATCGGCTGACTTTGCTGGGTATGGTTGGTGCCTTCATGATCTTCGTGGGTTATGTCGCCAGTGGTCTGGCAGCTTCTTGGCTGCTACTCGCCATCGTCGGCTATGTAGTCCAATGGTTCGGGGATTCGATGGATGGCAGCATTGCGCGCTATCGCCATATTGAGCGTCCCTCCTACGGTTACTTCATCGACCATAGCTGCGATGGGTTGGCAACACTGCTGATCCTTGCAGGCATTGGCCTTAGTCCCTTCGTAACCATGAACGTCGCGCTGGTGGCCCTGGCCGGTTATCTGTTGCTGTCGATCCATGCCTATCTTTCCGCCCGTGTTCTGGGGGAGTTCAAGCTGTCCTATCTCGCCGCTGGACCACAGAATTGCGACTGATGCTGATCGCACTGACGGTGATGATGATGGTGCTCGGGTCAGGTCCCGGTATCTTTGGAGCGCTGTCCGGCTTTGATGTTTTTGTGGGAGCAGTTGGCCTGATCCTGATCCTGCTGTTCATCATTCAGACGATCACCACCGGACGGCGCCTCGCCCGGGCCGAGCGTGGTGGAAGATGATGCGCCATGCCGCATGAGTGTGGTGTCCGATGATCCAAATTCTAATTGATGCCGACGCCTGCCCGGTAAAGGATGAAATCTACAAGGTTGCCCTTCGCCATGCCGTGCCTGTCACGGTCGTGAGCAACAGTCCCTTGCGGATACCCCGTCATCCTCTGATCAGCCGCACAGTGGTCAGCGACGGGTTCGACGCGGCGGACGACTGGATCGCCGAGCGGGTGACGGCCGGAACGGTAGTCATCACGGCTGATATTCTGCTGGCTGACCGCTGCCTGAAAATGGGTGGGGCGGTAATTTCTCCCACCGGCAAGCCCTTTACGAACGCGTCCATCGGCAATGCCATAGCGGTTCGCGCGATCATGGCTGATTTGAGAGCTGGCAGCGATCATGTTGGTGGGCCCGCCGCTTTCAGCAAAGTTGACCGGTCGCGGTTCCTCTCCGCACTGGATGAAACGCTGGTTCGCTTGCTCGCTATACAGCGCCGTGCGGTGGCCCGCCCGCTCTAATGTCCGCGATATCGTAAAGGTTGCGTCGCGCGCTTGTGCCTGCGATAGGCGCCGCCCCACCCGGCTCGGGCTGGTGGTGCCCTTTCCCATTGCACTGGCATGACATGATTTCGTCTCCTCGTTCGATCGGCATCGATTTTGGAACCACCAACTCGGTTGTCGCGCTAGGCGATGCGGATGGCGGGGCGACGCTGGTGAATTATCCAGCTTCGGGAAATGCTGGCCCCATCTTCCGCTCCGCGCTTTGTTTCTGGGAAGATAGCGACGTGCCGGGCGGCATTGCGCGGGAAGCAGGGCCATGGGCCATCTCCGAGTTTCTGGATTTTCCTCAGGGCAGCCGCTTTCTGCAATCCTTCAAATCCGTCGCCGCCAGCAGGGCGTTCGAACACGCGACCATCTTCGAAAAGCGATTGCGCTTCGAAGAACTCGGCCATGTTTTTCTGGAGCGGCTGCGGGCACATGCAGCCGAGGAACTCAAGCTGTTGCCACCGCGCGTCGTCGTTGGCCGCCCGGTCCGTTATGCAGGACAACGGCCCGACGATGTGCTTGCCCGCCAGCGCTACGACCTCATGTTCGCTGCCCTGGAGCGAGAAGTGCATTATGTCTACGAACCGCTGGGCGCTGCCTTCAGCTTCGCCGCGCGGCTAACCGAACCCGCCACCTTGCTGGTCGCCGACTTCGGGGGCGGCACGAGCGATTTTTCCGTGGTGCGGATCGAGGCGCCCGGTGCGGCGCAACGCTGCATACCGCTTGGCTCCGCCGGCATTGGTATAGCGGGCGATCGCTTCGACTATCGGATTATGGACAAGCTGGTGCTGCCCATGCTGGGGAAAGGCGGCACCTATGCGTCGATGGGCAAGTCGCTGGAGATCCCTGCGGGCCATTTTGCCGATTTCGGCGACTGGGCGCGCCTTGCGCTGATGCATAATCGTCGCACGCTGGCCGAATTGCAGAAGCTCAAGCGGGCAGCGACCGATCCCGCGGCGATCGGCCGTATGATCGCTGTCGTGGAAAATGAGCTTGGCTACCCCCTCTATGATGCGGTTGCCCAATTGAAGCGCACGCTCTCCAGCGAAGAGCATGCGTATTTTCATTTCGATCGTGCTGGCGTGCATGTGGAGGCAGATGTCAGCCGTGCGGATTTCGAACAGTGGATTGCGCCGGACCTCGACCGCATCGGCGCAACCGTAGATGCGGCGCTTGCCGAAGCGGGCATTGCGGCCCAGGCGATAGACCAGGTTTTTCTTACCGGAGGGTCCTCTCTGATCCCGGCGGTCCAGCGCCTTTTTGAAGAGCGTTTTGCGGCCGATCGCATCGCGGGCGGCGATGAACTGACGTCGATCGCTCATGGCTTGGCGCTGATCGGTCAGGAATCCAACATTGCCGAATGGGCTGCGGTCAGCGAGCGTTAAAACGTGGCATGGGTGCCTGTATGGCCGATCAGGATCATGGATGCAGCCGTCGCTGATGAAAAAGGTCAACTCAGCAGTGGTCCTGGCAAGGCAGAAGGTCCGCTGACTGCTCAGTTTCCTTATCAGACCGTCATTGGCTGAGCCTACAGGATCAAAAAAAGCAGACCGACCGCCCCGAAGGTCGGGAGGTTAGTGGCTGAATGACCGCAAAGGGTCGGTCTCGCGTTGACGCGTTTTGCCTGTGGCCATCGTGGCCACAGGAGAAGTGTCATTGGATTATCAGAATTTGATCCCGCCGATCGCGAGCGAGTGTCATGGAACGCGGGACGAAAAGTTGGCGCCAAGCGAGCCCTCGACCCCCGCCAGATTTGGGCAGTCCGTTTCTTCCTTGATCAACACCGACGACTTCGAGGCCGAGCGCTTTTCGATCTGGCTATCGATAGCAAGCTGCGCGGCTGCGACCTGGTGAAAATCCGGATCAGTGACATTGTTTGTGATCGCAAAATCCGGACCAGGGCCACCGTTGTTCAGCAAAAGACCGGCCGCCCAGTTCAGTTTGAACTGATGGACGATGTTCGCACCAGTCTGCTCAAGTGGCTCGAACTTCGCTGCGGTTCTCTCAATGACTTTGCCTTTCCAAGGCGCGCGGATCACGCACATCACATATCGCCGACGTTATCGCCAAGATTGCGGGCGAATGGCCTGCTGCCCGCTGGGATGAACTCATGCCGTGGAACTGGCGTCCAGATCAGCAACTCATCGCCGAAGCCGCCTGATCCGCGGCCTCCAGCCCACGCTTACCCAATATGTCGGCTTCGAAATAGACGATGACATGCCAGCCCAAGGGTTGGATGCTGCGGGCGACTTCCAGGAACTTGTCCTTGGGCGCGTTATCGACCAAGTGCTCGCGACCACTTAGGAGAAAATCTATCCGTTCGGATGGCTGGGCATATTGGCCGATGTGCCGCCATCCGAGCATGAGCTGATCTACGCCAATCATGAACATGGCTTTGCGCTGACGTCGATGCGGTCGGAGAGGGGCAGCCGCTATAATGGTGGCGCAAGGGGCCTTCACGCGCCCCTTGTCTCACTTTCGACTGCTCTGGCACAGCATCATAGCGGCTCGCCCCCATCAATGCTCCCGGTGAACCTGTGGCCGCCTGAACTTTTGCACCATGTCGCGAATGGTAAGGCCTGCGTCGATCGAGGTGTAAACACGCATCGGTCGGCCGGTCGGCCTGGCGATGTAGGTGCCATCGGAAGTCAAACGAGGGGTCGGCTGGAGAATGTACCGGCTCGACGATGGATCGGGCTGGATGGGCGGCAACAGCGCTGTGAGCGTCACCAGCGCACTGTCGCCGAGCCCAATAACTTCTGACGAGGGCATGCTGGAAAATGCAGGGATCGCCGCGAGTTTAGAGTCCATTTCGTCCACTTGCAGCTTCAGAAAGCGGCCAAGCGGCCCTGAGGCGGCGAGATCCTGCATTTCCGCCGAACTGAACAGCAGCTGCCGATAGGCGTCGCGAGGGACTTGCCAGATTTCAATGTCGGATTCGTTGAAGATCAGTTGCGCTGCCAGGGAATCGATCGAGAAATTGAATTCGGGCTCGTCCGGGCCAGGAGGCGGGTAGGCGATACCGCTATGTTCGCGTCCGCCGATCCAGACAAGCTTCAGCCGGCGGCCGATGCGTGGCTCTGCAAGCCAAGCGAGGGCGAGTTCGGTCAGCCCCGCGCCCGCGGCGTATACGAGGGGTTCATTCGTGTCCTCGCGCATGGCTTCCCGAACGATCGCGGCGGTGGCGGGACTGGGCTTCCAGGCGTCACGCGAGGCGATCGAACTTTCCGATCCGGTCAGCAGATGTGGCGTCCTGGGCGCTTTCAGGACAGCGAGTAGCTGTTTTGCTTTCGCCAGGCCGTCCGCTGCAGACGACGCGCCGCTGAAGGCCGGGGGCAGGTGGGAGCTGACGATGATCGGGATATTCACGGAGGGGGAAAGAAGATGATGGGCGAGCTGAAACAAGCCATCGGAATCTCCGGCAAAGTCATTGTCGATGATGACTCGCGCCAGAGAAGGCCGGTTCGATGGAGCAGCCCGCAGCGAACAGGGGAGCGCCGCCAATACGGCGGCGACCGACCCTAGAAATCCCCTACGGTCCACGCGATGAGCAGGGGCTTTCACTGGGTCCACAGCGTCACCGGGCCGATCAGACCGCCCGGACGTAGGGGCGCGTTCGGTTTATAGGTGGGAGCGGCGGTGAAGGTTATGGGTTTGGCGCCGGGTTGCTTGTCACCGATGAGGCGGTTGACCCAGAGATTGGCGACTTTCACCTCCAGCTGGTTGCTGCCGGATTTGACGAAGCGGCCGATGTCGAGGCGATAGGGTGCGAACCAGCTGGTCCCGGCAAGCTGGCCGTTGACGCGGACTTCGGCGAGGTCGCCTACCTTCCCAAGATCGAGCCAGAGTGGCTGGCCGCGTTTTGCGGCTTTGGGCAGAGTGAAGCGGCTTGTGTAGGCGGCGATGCCGGAGAAGTAGCGGACGCCTTCTTGCCTCGCTTCGTTGAGTGGTGTGAGTTGGGGCATCGACAGGGCGGCGGGCGCACCCCGGCCGGGCTGGAAGCTGATCTGCCATGGCTGGTCGAGGGTTGCGATCTGGCGCGGGTTGGGCGCGGCGATTGTTGCGGCGGGGGCGCTGGCGGGCTTGCGGAAGAGGATGAAGAAGGCATCCTCTGCGCCGACGTCCAGCGGGATGACGGTTTCCTGGCCTTCGGTGCGGTAGGAGACAGGTGCTGCCGTGCCGTCGATCGCGCGCCAGATTTCGGCCTGCCGGCCGGTCACGCGGAAGCGGGCTTCGATCTTTTCCGCGCGGTTCTGGCGGTTGTTGACGAAATAGAGTTCGCCGTCCGGCAGCGTGCGGTGGACGAAGCGATATTCGCTGTCGGGCGCACCGCCGGTGACGCGGAAATCAGGGGCGATGCCGATGCGGGCAAGGGCGGCGTCCGGGTCTTGAGCGGGGATGATGCGCGGCTTGGCGGTGGTGGTGCCTTTCCACAGGCGGTCGACCAGTGCGGCGAAGGCGGCGGGATCATCCTTCATCGCGGGATCGCGCTGGGGCGCTTCGCCGATGATGGGGACGCCTGCGTCGGCGAGCGCGGCGATGCGGCGTAGGGTGGGCAGGGTCATGACGCGGCTCGATCCGCCGAGATAAAGGGCGCGGTAGCGGGCGCCGCCGGGCGCGACCAGCTGGCCATCCTCGACCTTCAGGACATTGGCGAGGATGTCGGCGTTGACGAAGTCATAACAATAGCCCTTGGGCAATCCCGCCGGTTCTGCGGTCGCGAACAGGGCGGTGATCGGCGCGTCCTCTCCATGGAACCAGGCGATGTCGGCATGGTCGCGGCCCTGCTGAAGCAGGTAGCTGGTGCGGGCCATATAATCGACCCAGGGGCGCGCCATTTCCGCCCAGCTTTCATGCCGGTTGAAATATTGGCCGAAGATCATGAGGCTGAGGCCCGGCACCTTGTCATCGACCGGCTGATGGACGGAGGTGTGGACGATCGGGCGGTTGATGCCGGACGCGAACTCCAGGTCGATGATGCGCTTCAGGTCCGAAGGCGCGAAGGCCCAGGGCGACATGGCGGATGTCATGGATTCGGCTGCGACGATATTCTGGCCGTAGATATGGGCGACCGATGCCGCGCCCTTCATGTCGCCGAGCAAGGTCGGACGGGGCTTTGCATCGCGGTTCCAGGTCCAGAGCGCGGCCATCGGCACATCGGCATGGCTGCGCATGGTGAGGTCGTCGCCCAGGACCGGGCGCACATCCTCCAACGCTTCGCCATAGAGGATGAGGCCATTTTCATGCGCGACCTTCGCGATGGTGCCATAATGGGCGTCGGCGAGGAGGTCTGCCAGCGTCTGGCGATAGTCGTGGAGAAAGGCGTCGCTACGCGCGGGCGAGCCGACGATCGCGCCGGTGAGGACGGGCAGATAGGGCAGGGGATCATAGCCGCGCCGGGCCGTGAATTCCTCCACCATGCGCGGCGTCCAGTTGGAGGGGCCGACCTCTATGCTGTCGGTCACGAGCGCGCGGATGCCCTTTGCGCCAATCCAGCCGGGGCCGACGGCGTCGCGATACATGGAGAGATAGGTTTCCATGTAGCGGCGCACGGCGGCGGGATCATATTTGTCGACTTCAAGGCCGGTCGCTTCGGCGGTGGCGGGATGGTTGGTCTTGCCGAGCAGCGAATAGCCGAGGCGGAGGATGCGCCAGTTGCTGCCCGAAGGCGGGGTCCAGTCGAGCGTGCCGTCGGGACGTAGATGGCTGCTGATGTCGATGACCTTCGATGGGTCTACGGCGCCAGCGGTGGAGGATGATCCGGCGGGGAGGGCGGCGTAGTCGCGCAGGATGGTGAAGCCCGCCTTGGCCTCGAAGCGGTCGAGGCGTGGTTCGGCGGATAGCTGGAGCGCGCCGATGGCCAGCTTTGGTTTGGACGGCTCAGCGAAGAAGTCGATGGTGACGGCTCCCGGTACGCCGTCGCCAAGGCCGGGCGCGCGGGGCGCGTCGTTGCGCCGCAGGACGATGCGGAAGCGGCTGGCGGTAACGGCGGGGAAGGCTATCGTGGTAGCGGCTTCGGAAAGGGGGAAGTCGCCGACCTGGCGCCAGTCGCTGCCTTGCTCCGCCTCTAGCACCGGACGGTAGGCCGGGTCGCGAAAGGGGGGCTTGGCATTGGGGACGAAGAGGCTGGCGGAGCGGACCGTGACGGGCTTGCCATAGTCGAGGATCAGCGTGCCGGGCTGATCGGGGGTGCCGGTGGTGATTTGGGCGGTGGTGTTGAGGTCGGCATCATCTAGCGCGGCGGCATCGATAGCCGTGCCGTCGCCTTGACGCATTTGCGGGTGGGGCAGGCTGGCGCGCTTTACCGGATAAGCGAGCAGGCGGACGTCGCGATAGAGGGGGGCGAGCGTTTTCGAGCCGCCGATGCCTTCGAAGGCGGGAGGGAGGGACGCGCTCTGGAAG
>CAMPIM010000028.1 GCA_946886365.1 uncultured Novosphingobium sp. | reverse complement strand
CCAAGCCAAAGCTGCTCTTCTCGCTGGGGGCGGACGAGGTCGATTATTCGGCCTTTGACGACAGCTTCAAGGTCTATGTCGGCCACCATGGCGACAAGGGTGCGCATGCGGCGGACGTGATCCTGCCGGGCGCGAGCTATGCCGAGAAGGCGGGCACCTACGTCAATCTGGAAGGTCGGGTGCAGCGCGGCGAAAAGGCCGTGTTCGCACCGGGCGATGCCCGCGAGGACTGGTCGATCCTGCGCGCGCTGTCCGAGGTGCTGGGTGCTACGCTGCCATTCGACAGCTTCGATGCGCTGCGGGCGGAGATGGCCAAGGCGGTTCCGGCGCTGAGCGTCGAAGGCCTCGCCGATTATGGTTGGTCTGTACCGTCGCTGCCGACCGGGGCCAGCGGTGAGTTCGGTTCGCCGATCAAGGATTTCTATCTGACCAACGCCATCTGCCGCGCTAGTCCGACGATGCAGCAATGCTCGGCCGAGCTGATCCACGGTGAGAGCTTCGCGGAGGCCGCAGAGTGACCGCTTTCTTCCAAAATTGGGGGCTTCCCTTTAACGGCGCGTGGCTGCTGTCCACGGTCATCGGCATTTTGGTGATTGCCCTGCCGCTGATGCTGGCGGTGGCGATGATCATCTATGCCGACCGCAAGATCTGGGCGGCGATGGCGCTGCGCCGTGGTCCGAACGTCGTAGGTCCGTTTGGCCTGCTCCAGTCCTTTGCGGACGGGGCGAAGGTGTTCCTGCAGGAAACCATCATTCCGTCGGCCGCCAACCGTGCGCTGTTCCTGATCGCGCCGATCATTACGTTCACAGTGGCCTTGATTGCTTGGGCGGTGATCCCGTTCCAGGCGGGCGTGGTGCTGGCCAACATCAATGTCGGCCTGCTCTATATTCTCGCGATCAGTTCGCTGGGCGTCTATGGCATCGTGCTCGCGGGTTGGGCGTCAAACTCCAAATATCCATTCTACTCCGCGATCCGCGCAAGCGCGCAGATGATCAGCTATGAAGTATCGATCGGCTTCATCCTGGTTTGCGTCGTGCTGTGGGCGGGCAGCTTTAACCTCACGACCATCGTGGAAAGCCAGCGCGGCTATTATGGCTTCATCAACGGCCATGCGTTCAATCCGCTGCTGTTCCCGATGGCGATCATGTTCCTGATATCGGCGATGGCGGAAACGGGCCGTGCCCCGTTCGACCTGACGGAAGCGGAAAGCGAGCTGGTCGCGGGCTATCAGACCGAATATTCGTCCATGTCGTTCGCGCTCTATTGGCTTGGTGAATATGCGAACGTGCTGCTGATGTGCGCGCTGAACGCAATCCTGTTCTGGGGCGGGTATCTGCCCCCGCTCGATTGGGCGCCGCTTTATTATGTGCCCGGGATCATCTGGCTGTTCGCCAAGATCCTGTTCTTCTTCTTCGTCTTCTCCTGGGTGAAGGCGACGGTGCCCCGTTATCGCTATGATCAGCTGATGCGGTTGGGCTGGAAGGTATTCCTGCCAACGTCGCTCTTCTTTGTGTTCCTGGTATCGGGCTTCCTCATGCTGACGCGCTATGGGGGATAAAATGAACTATAGTGCTATTTCAGTCTTGATGCTTGCCTTGATGAGCCAGCCGCTTGCTGCGGCGGTTTCTGAAAAGTCAGGCCAAGGCTTCAACTGCAGCTTTCAAACTGGTTTAGCGAGTTCTGAGAAACTTACCTTATGGTATGGCCAAATGGGCCGAACCAATGTCAAAACGCCTCAGTTCGTCGATGCGGGTAAGCTGTTTGTTCGTGGCGGCATGGCCGAAGGCAACCGGATGACATTTTGGGTGTCAGATGAATGGCCCGACAGGTTCACTGTTAATTACTTCGAACCGAGCGGGAAGGGTGGCCCTCCGTCTGCGCTCTTGAGCATCTTTAGCCGTTCCAACGATGGTAAGCTCGTTCTCGCTGATATCAGCCATTTCGATCCCAAGGCCGAAAGCTCGCAGGAGGGAAAGATCACTCCCATTAGAACTTATCGCGGCCTCTGCGAGGTGAAGCTCGACGTAACGCTGTCCGCTTTCACAAATGGTGTGCAACAATGATTGGCTACTACGTCAAATCCTTCACCCTCTGGGAGTTTGTGAAGGCGCATTGGCTGACCTTGAAATATTTTTTCAAGCCCAAAGCGACGATCAACTACCCCTATGAGAAGAACCCGATTTCGCCGCGGTTCCGGGGGGAGCATGCGCTGCGCCGCTATCCGAATGGTGAAGAACGCTGCATCGCGTGCAAGTTGTGCGAGGCGGTGTGCCCGGCGCAGGCGATCACGATCGAGGCGCAGCCGCGTGACGATGGCAGCCGTCGCACGACGCGCTACGACATTGACATGACGAAGTGCATCTATTGCGGCTTCTGTCAGGAAGCCTGCCCGGTAGATGCCATCGTAGAAGGTCCGAACTTCGAGTTTTCAACGGAAACTCGCGAGGAGCTCATCTACGACAAGGCGAAGCTTCTTGAAAATGGCGACAAATGGGAACGCGCGCTTGCCGCGAACCTTGCCGCCGATGCACCCTATCGTTAAGCCGCGACCCGATCGAAGAGGATATATGGTCCTGTGATTCACGTGCTTGCCTTTTATCTGTTCGCCACGCTGGTGGTGTGCAGCGGCGCGCTGACGATCCTGTCACGCAACCCGGTTCATTCGGTGCTGTGGCTGATCATGGCGTTCTTCAACGCCGCTGGCCTCATGGTCCTGCTGGGCGCAGAGTTCATCGCGATGCTGCTGGTCATCGTCTATGTCGGCGCGGTCGCGGTGCTGTTCCTGTTCGTCGTCATGATGCTGGACATCGACTTTGCTGAGCTGCGCGCCGGGTTCGTGGATTATCTGCCCTTCGGCATGTTGATCGCGCTGGTGCTGCTCGCTGAAATCGTGCTGGGCATCGGCATCTGGAGCGCCGGACCGATCGAACTGGCGCAGCGCGCCGCCCCGATGAACCCTGAGGTTTCCAATATCCAGGCCATCGGCACGCTGCTCTACACCCGCTATATCTTCCTGTTCGAAGCGGCCGGGATCATCCTGCTGGTGGCGATGATCGGCGCGATCGTGCTGACCCATCGTGCACGCGGCGGCGTGAAGGGTCAGAATATCGCCCGGCAGAACCGCCGCCGTCCGCAGGATGCCGTGCGCAACGTCAATCAGCCCGTCGGGCAGGGGGTACAGTTGTGATCGGCCTTCAGCATTATATGGTGGTCAGCGCCATTCTGTTCGTGATGGGGGTGCTCGGCATCTTCATCAATCGCAAGAATGTCATTATCATCCTGATGGCGATCGAACTGATCCTGCTGAGCGTGAACATCAACCTCGTCGCCTTCAGCGCCTTCCTCGGCGATCTGGTGGGCCAGGTGTTCAGCATGTTCGTGCTGACCGTCGCGGCGGGAGAGGCGGCCATCGGCCTGGCCATCCTCGTCATTTATTTCCGTGGTCGCGGCACCATTGCCGTCGATGATGTCAACCGGATGAAGGGCTAAAGCTCGATGATCCAGCTTATCGTCCTTCTCCCGCTCATCGCGGCTGTCATCGCCGGTCTTGGCAACAAGGCGCTGGGCAACCTGCCCGCGAAGATCGTCACCACCGGCGCGCTGTTCATCAGCTGCGCACTGAGCTGGCCGATCTTCATCAGCTTCCTCACCGGCCATGCGGAAGCCTATGTGGTGCCAGCCTTCACCTGGATCCAGTCGGGCAGCTTTGACGCACAATGGGCGCTGCGCGTCGATGCGATGACGGCGGTCATGCTGGTGGTCATTACCAGCGTGTCCAGCCTCGTTCACCTCTATAGCTGGGGCTATATGGAGGAGGAGCCGGATCAGCCGCGCTTCTTCGCCTATCTGTCGCTCTTCACCTTCGCGATGCTGATGCTCGTGACGGCGAACAATCTGTTGCAGATGTTCTTTGGCTGGGAAGGCGTCGGCCTTGCTTCCTATCTGCTGATCGGTTTCTGGTTCCGTAAGCCGTCCGCCAACGCCGCCGCGATCAAGGCTTTCGTCGTCAACCGCGTCGGCGACCTTGGCTTCATGCTCGGCATTTTCGGCACCTATCTGGTGTTCGACACCATATCGATCCCGGAAATCCTGGAAGCCGCGCCCTCCATGGCGGGTTCGACCATCGGCTTCCTGGGCTACCGTTTCGACACGATGACCGTGCTCTGCCTGCTGCTGTTCATCGGCGCGATGGGCAAGTCGGCCCAGCTTGGCCTCCACACTTGGCTGCCGGACGCGATGGAAGGCCCGACCCCTGTGTCGGCGCTGATCCACGCGGCGACCATGGTGACGGCGGGCGTATTCATGGTCTGCCGCCTGTCGCCGATGTTTGAGGTTTCACCGACGGCGTTGGGCTTCGTCACCTTCATCGGTGCCGCCACCTGCCTGTTTGCGGCGACCGTCGGCACGGTGCAGAACGACATCAAGCGCGTGATCGCCTATTCGACCTGTTCACAGCTTGGCTACATGTTCTTCGCGGCGGGCGTCGGCGCTTATGGCGCAGCGATGTTCCACCTGTTCACCCACGCCTTCTTCAAGGCGCTGCTGTTCCTGGGCGCAGGATCGGTCATCCATGCGATGCACCATGAACAGGACATGCGCTATTATGGCGGTCTGAGGAAAGAGATTCCGATCACCTTCTGGACGATGACGCTGGGGACGCTGGCCATCACTGGCGTCGGCCTGCCGCTCGCCGGGATCGGTTTTGCCGGCTTCTATTCAAAGGACGGCATATTGGAAGCGGCCTATGCTTCCGGTGGCGCGGGCGTTGGCGCGTTCCTGGTCGGCGTGTTCGCGGCGCTGCTTACCAGCTTCTACAGCTGGCGCCTTGTCTTCCTGACCTTCTTCGGCAAGCCGCGCTGGGCTGCGTCCGAACATATCCAGCATGCTATCCACGGCCATCATGAATCGCCGGATGAAGAAACGAGCCATGATGATCATGCGGCCCATGACGATCATGGTCCTGCCGTAACGGGCACCGGCGGCTATCATCCGCACGAAAGCCCTTGGGTAATGCTGATCCCGCTGATCATCCTCAGCCTGGGCGCGGTGTTTGCGGGCTTCATCTTCCACGACCAGTTCATCGGGGCCGAAGGCGGCGTCGAATTCTGGAAGGGGGCCTTGGCTTTCGACAGCCACCTGATGCATGCGGCGCACGAAGTGCCCGTGTGGGTCAAGTTCTCGCCGTTCACGGTGATGCTGACGGGCTTTGCGATTGCATGGCTCAGCTACATCAAGAACACCGACTGGCCGCAGCGTTTCGTTGCCGAATTCCGGGTCCTGTATCAGTTCCTGCTCAACAAATGGTATTTCGACGAACTGTATAACTTCCTGTTCGTCAAACCAGCCTTCGCCATCGGCCGCTTCTTCTGGAAGTTCGGTGACGTCGGCTTCATCGACCGCTTCGGACCCAACGGGCTGGCGGCGCTGGTCGTGCAGGGCAACAAAGTCACCCGTCGGCTTCAATCCGGCTACCTCTACACTTACGCGCTGGTGATGCTGATCGGGCTCGCCGCGGCAGCAACCTGGGCGATGACACGATAATGGACGGCTTCCCCATTCTTTCCCTGATGATGGCAGTGCCGATGGCGGGGGCCATCGCCTGTCTCTATGCGGGTGCAAATCAGGCACGCTGGATCGCCTTGCTGGCGACACTGGCAAACCTGGCGCTGGGCGCGCTGCTCTGGACGAATTTCGACCAGTCCGCCGGTGCTGCGCAGTGGCAGTTTCAGGAATATGCGCCGATCTTCGGCCGATTTTCCTGGGCGCTGGGGATCGACGGCATTGCGCTCGTCCTGATCATGCTGACCGTGTTCCTGATGCCGATCTGCATCGGGGCCAGTTGGGAAGCGATCCAGAAGCGGGTCGGCGAATATATGGCGGCCTTCCTGTTTATGGAGGTGCTGATGATCGGCGTCTTCACGGCGCAGGATCTCTACCTTTTCTATGTGATGTTCGAAGCGGGCCTTATTCCGATGTATCTCATCATCGGCATCTGGGGCGGCGCGGATCGCATCTACGCCAGCTACAAATTCTTCCTCTACACGCTGCTCGGATCGGTGCTGATGCTGATCGCGATGATGTGGATGGTCCACGACGCGGGCACCACCGACATCCCGACGTTGATGGCCTATAATTTCGATCCGCATGTGCAGGTCTGGCTGTTCCTGGCCTTCTTTGCGAGCTTTGCTGTCAAGATGCCGATGTGGCCGGTCCACACCTGGCTGCCGGATGCGCACGTTCAGGCGCCGACGGCCGGTTCGGTCATTCTGGCGGGCGTGCTGCTGAAGATGGGCGGCTACGGCTTCATCCGCTTCTCGCTGCCCATGTTCCCGGAAGCTTCGGCGCAGCTGGCGTGGCTGGTGTGGGGCCTGTCGATGGTGGCGGTGGTTTACACCAGCCTCGTCGCGCTGGTGCAGACCGACATGAAGAAGCTGATCGCCTATTCCTCGGTTGCGCATATGGCGATCGTGACGGTCGGCCTGTTCGCCTTCAACCAAGCGGGCATCGAAGGCGCGATGATGGTGATGCTGGGCCATGGCCTGGTGTCTGGCGCGCTGTTCTTGTGCGTCGGCGTCATCTATGACCGTCTGCATACCCGCGAGATTTCGCGCTATGGCGGCCTTAGCATCAACATGCCGAAATATGCGGTGCTGTTCCTGCTGTTCACCATGGCGTCGGTCGGCCTGCCGGGTACGAGCAACTTCGTGGGTGAGTTCCTGGCGCTGATGGGCATCTATCAGGCTTCGAGCTGGGTCGCGTTGGTTTGCACGACGGGCATCATCCTGGGCGCGGCCTATATGCTCTATCTCTACCGCCGCATTGCCTATGGCGAGCAGAAGAATGCCGACGCTGCGGCGATGCCGGATCTGTCGATGCGGGAAATGTGGCTGCTGGCGCCGATCGCTGCTGCCGTCCTGTGGATGGGTATCTATCCGGAGAGTTTCCTGGCGCCGATGCGGTCTGACATTCGGGCGCTGGAAGCCCGTATTGCCTCTGCGGCTCCGGTGGGCGATTCCAGGATCAAGATGGGTCCGGCTGTCCCACCGGCGGCGGCTCAGCAGGGCGAAGACCATAGTGCAATGTCCCATGAAAAAGCGTCGGGGGAGGCGCACTGATGATTGATTCCGCTTCCCTTCTTGCCGTTCTGCCAGAGCTTGTCCTTACGGCGGGTGGGCTGGTCCTCCTGCTGATCGCCGCTTTTGGCGGTGACGGGACGGCGCGCGTCGTCAACTGGCTGTCGGTGCTTACGCTGCTCGTCGCCGGTTTGATGCTGCCGGTTTCGCTGGCGCATGGGCCACTCGCCTTTGACGGGCTGGTACGTGCCGATGCATTTTCGGTTTTCGCCAAGGCACTTATTTATGGTTCGGCGGGTGCCGCAATCTTGCTGGCGCCGCGCTACTTCCTCGTCGATGGCGCGTTGCGGCCGGAATATCCCGTCCTGATCCTGTTCAGCAGCATCGGCATGGGCATGATGGTGTCGGCCGGTGATTTGCTGACCCTCTATGTCGGGTTGGAGATGCAGAGCCTGGCCGCCTATGTGCTGGCGAGCTTCATGCGTCAGGATGAGCGGTCCTCTGAGGCGGGTCTCAAATATTTCGTGCTCGGGTCGCTGGCGAGTGGCATCCTGCTCTATGGCACGGCGCTGCTTTATGGCTTTACCGGCAGCACGAGCTTTGATGGCATCGCCGTCGCGTTGGGCGATGGCGTCGGTAAGGGCGAGCTGTTCGGCATGGTGTTCCTGCTGGCTGGTCTTGCCTTCAAGATGAGCGCGGTGCCGTTCCATATGTGGACGCCCGACGTTTATGAAGGTGCGCCGACGCCGGTTACGACCTTCTTCGGCAGCGCGCCCAAGGTGGCTGCTATGGCGCTGACGGTACGTGTTGCGATCGAGGCGCTTGGTCCTGCCGGCCTCGACTGGCAGCAGATCGTGATCTTCGTGGCGCTGGCTTCGATTATCTTCGGCGCGGTGGCGGCCATCGGCCAGACCAACATCAAGCGTCTGATGGCCTATTCGTCGATCAACAATGTCGGCTTCGCGCTGATCGGCCTTGCCGCGGCGACGCCTGCGGGCGTGGCGGCGACGATGAGCTATATGGCGATCTATGTCGTGATGACGATCGGCGGCTTTGCCTGTATCTTGCAGATGCGGGACGCCGAAGGACGTCCGGTGGAAAGCATCGCGAGCCTTGCGGGTCTGTCGCAGTCGCGCAAGGGGTTGGCGGCGGCGCTGGCGATCTTCATGTTCTCCATGGCGGGTATCCCGCCGCTGTTCGGCTTCTGGGCGAAGTTCCTGGTGTTCGATGCGGCGGTGGCTGCTGGGCTGACTGCGCTGGCGGCGTTCGGTATCACGGCTTCCGTGATTGGCGCCTTCTATTATCTCAAGATCATCAAGACGATGTATTTCGACGAGCCTGCCGCAGCTTATGAAGCGCGGGGCGGGGCGGTCGAGAATATCATCCTGACCGCCTGTGCGGCTGTGATCGTCGTCGGATATCTGTTGAACCCCGTGCTGGACAAGGCAAGCGCGGCGGCTGCGGCGTCGCTATTCTGAGCGATATTCGCTTCGTCGACGAGACCGGCTCCACCAACGCCGACATGCTGGCGTCGGCGGAGCAGGGCGTGGCGGAAGGCACGTGGCTGCGTGCGGGACGGCAAGTGGGTGGTCGAGGCCGCATGGGCCGGACTTGGGAAAGTCCTGCGGGCAATCTCTATTGTTCCACGCTGGTCCGGCTGAGGGCGGGGGATCCGCCTGCCCATCTGCTGGCTCTGGTCGCAGCGAACGCGGTGCATGCGCTGGTTGCACCATTGTGCGAGGGGCAAGCGCGGATCAAATGGCCCAATGACGTTCTGGTCGATGGCGCGAAGATCGCGGGTATCCTGCTCGAACGTGCGGGAGATGCCATCGTCGTGGGGATCGGCATCAATGTGGTGGCCCACCCGGTTGGGCTGGACCGGCCTGTTACCAGTCTGGCGGCGCAGGGGGCCGAGGATGCAGAAGCTGGCCCGCTTCTGGAGAGATTGGCGGAATTATTCGAACATTGGCTGGCCATCTGGCGCGCGCAAGGGCTGGAGCCGGTGCGGGCGCACTGGCTGCTGAACGCTCATCCCAGCGGCACGGCGATGCGGGTCGTTCAGCCTGACGGCGAGACCGTCGAGGGCAGTTTCGATACGCTTGATCAGCAAGGGATGCTGATCCTCCGCTTGGCGAATGGCGATACCCGTGCCATTCATGCGGGCGACATCCTTCTCATCTGATATCCGGGGACGGGCCATGCTTCTCGCGATCGACGCGGGCAATACCAATGTGGTTTTCGCACTGCTTGACGGGCGGGAGATTCGCGCGCGTTGGCGGATCGCGACCGACCCGCGACGGACGGCGGATGAATATGCCGTGTGGCTGAACCAGTTGCTGATGCTGGAAGGCTATGCCCTTGCGGATGTCGATGCGGTCATCATCGCCACCGTTGTTCCACGCGCGCTGCATAATCTTCAGGTGCTGGCGGAGAAATATTTCAAGACGGCCGCGCTGGTCGCGGGGCAGGCGCCGGTCGAATGGGGCATTGAACTGGACGTGGCGGAGCCCGCTTCCGTGGGTGCCGACCGCGTTGTAAACGCTATTGCAGCACACCATTTGTACGAAGGCGATTTGATCGTCATCGATTTTGGAACCGCGACTACCTTCGACGTCATCGATTATCAGGGGACTTACAAGGGCGGCATCATTGCGCCGGGGATCAACCTGTCGCTCGATGCATTGGTCTCGGCCGCTGCCAAGCTTCCAAAGATTGCCATCGCGCCACCGGAGAACCGATCGGTTATCGGTCGTACGACGGAAGCGCAGATGCTTATCGGCGTCTTCTGGGGCTATGTCGCCATGATGGAAGGGCTGGTTGCCCGAACGCGGGCGGAGATTGGCCGCCCGGCCAAAGTGATTTCAACAGGGGGCCTGGCCGTCCTGTTTGATGAGAATAGTGAAATTTTCGATGCGATCGCGCCGGACCTGACCATTTTGGGTCTCGCGCTGTTGCACGAACGGAGTTTGAAGAACTGATGATACCTAAAGACGAGCTGCTCTTCCTGGCCCTGGGCGGGTCGGGAGAGATTGGCATGAACGTCAATCTATATGGTTGCCAGGGCAAGTGGGTGATGGTTGATCTTGGCCTGACCTTCGCCGACCCGGCTTATCCCGGCGTTGATCTGGTGCTGCCGGACCTGTCCTTCATCGAGGAACGGCGTGAGGACCTGCTCGGCATCGTGCTCACCCATGGGCATGAAGATCATATCGGTGCCATCCCCTATCTGGCCGCTGACCTTGGCGTGCCGCTTTATGCGACGCCGTTCACGGCGGGCCTTATCAGGCTTAAGCTGGAGGAAGAGGGCCTGACCAAAGAGGTCAAGCTGAATGTCATCGACAATGAAGGCAGCTTCGCTCTGGGGCCGTTCGGGTTCCGCTATGTGCCGCTGGCTCATTCGATCCCCGAGGGCAATGCCGTGCTGATCGACACGCCTTATGGACGTGTTTTCCACACGGGCGACTGGAAGATCGATGAGAAGCCATTGCTGGGCCAGCCTTCGACCCCCGAGGAGCTGACCGCGATCGGTGATGAGGGGGTGCTGGCGCTTGTTTGCGACAGTACGAATGTATTCAATTCCGAGGCGAGCGGCTCCGAAGCTGATGTGCGCGAAGGGCTGATGCAGACGATCACCGGCGCGAAGGGGCGGGTGCTGGTTACTACTTTCGCTTCCAATGCGGCGCGTTTGCAGACGCTCGGCGAAGTGGCGAATGCAGTCGGACGCAAGCTGTGCGTGGCCGGGCGATCGCTGGACCGGATCATCTCGACCGCGAAGACGGCGGGATATCTCAAGGATTTCCCGCCGACGGTCGATTGGGATGATGCGATGGCGCTGCCCCGCAACGAGGTGATGATCATCGCCACGGGCGGGCAGGGTGAAGCGCGCGCGGCCTTGTCTCGCGTTGCTTTCGACAGTCATCCGATCAAGCTGGACACCGGGGATCTGGTGGTTTTCTCGTCCAAGCAGATCCCGGGTAATGAGATCGCGATCGGGCGTATTCAGAATGCTTTGGCGACAAAGGGCGTGCTGATGGTGACGGATCGCCAAGCCGAGGTCCATGTTTCGGGCCACCCGGGGCGACCCGAACTTGAAGCCATGTATCGCTGGGTGCGGCCGCAAATTTTGCTGCCGGTTCATGGCGAGCGGCGGCACATGGCGGAGCAGGCGCGGCTTGGTCTGACAAGTGGCGTCCCCAGCGCCATCGTGCAGTCCAATGGTGATATGTTGAGGCTGGCGCCCAATGGTCCCGAGATCATCGGGCATGAGGCCACGGGGCGGCTCGTTCTGGATGGCGATGTGATCCTGCCCGCGGACGGTTCCACGATGAACGAGCGCCGCAAGGTCGCGCTGCATGGGCAGATCAGCGTGGCGGTGGCGCTGGACCGTAAGGGCAAGCTGATGGGTGAGCCCGCGTTGCGTACCCAAGGCGTGCCGGTGGAAGAGGATAAGGCAGCGTTCTTGGCGGAGGCGGCTGACGAGGCCGCGCAGGCTGTGTCGAAGGGGCCGCTAGAGGAAGAGGCGTTGCGCGAGCGGGTACGGCTGGCGGTGCGGCGGACGGCCACGCGCTGGACAGGTAAGAAGCCGGTGGTGGACGTCCTGCTCATTCGCGCCTAAGGCTCCGCATCATGAACTGGTACGCAATCCTGGCTATTTATGTGCTGTTCTGGGTGATCAGCGCGTTCATCGTTCTGCCTTTCGGCATCCGGACGCCCGACGAAACGGGTGAGGTGATGCTGAAAGGACAGGCTGACAGCGCGCCCAGCAACTTCCGGCCAGGTGTCGTTGCGTTACGTGCGACGGTCCTGTCGGCGCTATTGTTCGGGCTATATTATGCCAATTATGTCGAGGGCTGGGTCACGCTGGAGCGGCTGACGCATCCTTCGTGATGGCCGTAAGATAGCGTTGGTGCAGAGACCGTCGCGAGCTTTGGCAAGCGCAGTCCGAACGGATGAGTTGTCCGGACAGCTCACTTGATGCTCTGGTGGCGGTAGCTGACCGGTTCAGTGCAGGCCGACCGCCGGTATAGCGCTGTCCATCGACAACATCATGATGATCAGCTCCGACCGGGATTTGATGCCGAGCTTCTGAAAGATGCTGTGCAGGTGCACCTTGACCGTTCCTTCGGTCAGGCCGCACCGCGCGGCGATTTCGCGATTGCGGAGGCCGGCCCGGATAAGTCCGGCAATCTCCATTTCCCTGTCGGTTAGGCTGGAAAGCGCGTTGTTGTCGTTCGGCGGGGCCGAGATGCTGTGCACAAGCGCCTGTTCCATCACGGCGGGCGCAATGCTTTTGTTGCCGCCCAGAACCTGCGTGATGCAGGAGAGCAGTTCATTGGGATCGCTGTCCTTCAGGACCACGCCATCCACGCCGAGCTTAATCGCCTCCAGCGTCTGATCAGGGCGGATGTGGACGGTCATGAAGATCACGGGAACATTGCTGCCGCTGTCGCGGATGGCAGACAGGATCGCGAGGCCGCCACCGTCCTTCATGCTCACATCCAGGACCAGCAGGTCCGGCTGATCATCCTGAAGGCGGGAGATGGCTTCACTGACAGAACGCGCGCAGAAGACGACGTCATGCCCGTGCGAACTCAGAAACTGCGCCATGCCATCCAGGAAGATGGGGTGGTCGTCGACTATCGCAATCTGAGCCATCATGTTGGGGACCTCGGCAAGGATGAAGGTAATCTAATCGAAATTAATGAATTCATGCTTAAGTTGTGGAAATAGGCGGTGCCGCCGATCTTGCCCAACCGTTTCATGATGGACTGCGATTGCAGTTCGAAGTCGCCAGTATAGCTTTGCTGCTCGATCCCCCGGTCGCCCGGATTGTCCTTGAGCGCGATCATTATCTCATCATCGGCCTGAGCAAGTGAGACGGTAATATGCTGGGCGGCGGCGTGCTTTACGGCGTTGGCGGTAGCCTCCCGGAGTAGGAACTCCACTTCCGCTGCCGTTTCGGACGTGACCATCATGGGATGGTCTACCGGGTTCAGCCGACACTCAATTCCCCATTGCAGGGCAATGAAGCGGCAGCAGCTTTCGACATCGCGGACCAGATCGACATCGTCCGGGCTGTTCCCGGTCACATTGAGCAGGCGGCGCAGATGAGCCTGTTCGGCGGTGACGAGTTCTTCCATCGCATGTAATTCGGCCAGGTGATGCGAGGCTTCGATAGCGGCAAGCCCATGTTGTGCGGTTACAAGGCGGACGCGAAGGGCGGCAAGGGTCTGAAGAACGCTGTCGTGCAGATCGCGGCTGAGCGCGAGCCGTGCTTCGGCAAAGGTTCGATCGCGCCAGGCGAGCAGGAAAAAATGCCTTTCCAGGAAGAGTTCCAGCCCCTCCTGGATGCGGAGCGCGCGGAGCAGGGCGGCAGGCGACCAGCCATGGCGCGTGCCGACGAAAATGCGGCCGCGCAGCTCACCGGCCTGCACCTGAAAGCTCAAACCCTGCCCAGCACCCAGCAGGTCGGATATCGCTTCCGTCAGGTGAGAAGCCTTTTCATTGCGCGTGATGCCGAGGCGGTTGCGCAGCAACAGGCGGCTTGATTGACCGGAATAGAGAAAGGGCGCTTCCGGCGGTGCGATGCCCAGCAATGCTTCGACCTGGGGCTGCGGAAGGCTGATGGCATGGACGCCGTCGCCATTGATAAGCTCGCAGTTGATGGGGCCATCGTCCATCTGCCAGACGAGAGCGCAATAGCGGGCCGCCATCAGTTCCGATATCTGCTCCACCACGAAGCGCGGAAGAGATTTTTGGAAAGACAGCCCGACGGCCTGCAATCGTTCCGACCAATCGATCAGCCGCCTTTCCAGGATCGACATGCTGAGCATCGCCGCAGCGATGGTGCAGCCGATGATCACCGTGATCCCGTCGATCGCCCGGTCCACCTCCGCCACATGCCGTTCGGCGGCCCAGGTCTCGTAGGAACCCCGCGCCAGGAAAGCGAGAACGAGGCAAAGAGCAAGGACGATTATCGAGCCACGGCCGAAACGCTCCGACGCCGACCAGGCAACGAAGAACAGGCACGCGAGGGCTGCGATCTGCAAAGGCTGGCATAGGGCGATCACTGTCAGGAAGATGATCGCGTCGAGGATCAGTGACAGCGGCCGGAGCAGCAAGCCAAGCGGTGGCGCCAGCATATGCTGCACAATGCCGAACAGGGTCCAGAGCCAGACGCCGCCCTGCAAAACTGTGATGGTGCGCGCGAAGTCGGGTTCGTTGTTGAACATCGCGCCGATCTGCCACGTGGCGGCAACGGCAAAGGCGACGCGGGATACTGCAAAACCCAGCGTCGGCGATCGACCCAACCAGAGCACCAGGCGATCCATCGCGGAAGATGACGCCTTGGGCATATTCAACATGGTGGCTTGTCCCCCGACTCCCACAAGGATGTTTCACCACAGGCAGGCAATAGAAACAACCTATATCGACCCCGGCATCTGGCGCGCGCCCAGCAGTGGCGCCAAGGGCTCGGCACGGTTAAGGATGAAGCATGGCGGTGCTGATCACTCCTGCCCTGGTTTGCGGGGTCCGTTCCCATGGTGAACATGGAGCCATTGCGCGCCTTCTGACGCCGGATCACGGACTGTTGGCGGGCTATGTGCGTGGAGGCCGATCCCGCGCCTTGCGGCCGGTGCTGCTGCCCGGGAATAGCGTGAAGGCGGAGTTCCGGGCTCGGACCGAAGAGCAGCTTGCCGGGCTGACCGTCGAAATGGAGCATAGCCGCGCACCTTTGCTATCCGAGCCCTTGCCTGCCGCGGCGATCGACTGGGTCTGCGCGCTAACGGCGGCGGCTCTGCCGGAAGGGACGCCATATCCCATGCTCTATCAGGCTTTGGATGGCGTGCTGGGCGCGATCGACGCGGCGCCCGCCGCGCGGGGATGGGCGGCGGCGCTGGTGCGCTACGAACTGTTGTTGTTGGCGGAACTCGGCTTTGGCCTCGATTTTGGCCGGTGCGCAGCGACAGGTGGTGCCGAAGATCTGGCCTTCGTAAGCCCGCGCAGCGCGGCGGCGGTCAGCAGGACGGGCGCTGCGGGATATGAGAGCCGGTTGCTGCCGCTGCCGCCTTTTCTGCTGGAGGGAGGCAGCGGCGACTGGCCTGGCATATTGGACGGATTACGGCTGACCGGCTTCTTTCTGGAACGGTCGGTGCTGACCGATTGGCGGGCCGACACGCTGGCCGCGCGCGAAAGGCTGGTCGACAGGTTGAAAAGAGCGGTTGCGTGAGGCGCGGCGGCTTCATAAGGGGCGGCCACGACATTGAAGGAGTTTTCGCGCCATGTTGATCGCCCTGTTCCCCGGAGATGGTATCGGTCCAGAGATCATTGCGCAGGCACGGCGCGTGCTCGACGCCTTGGCGATTGACGGCCTGACCTATGAGGAAGGGCTGGTTGGCGGCGCTGCTTACAAGGCCGTGGGCCACCCGTTGCCGCCCGAGACGCTGGATATCGCACGCCGCGCGGACGCCATCCTGTTTGGCGCGGTCGGCGATCCCGATTGCGACTCGCTGGAGCGGCATTTGCGGCCTGAGCAGGCGATCCTTGGCCTGCGCAAGGCGCTGGGGTTGTTTTCGAACCTGCGTCCCGCGAAGGTCTTTCCGGAGCTGGCGGACGCGTCTGCCCTGAAGAAGGAGGTGGCGAGCGCCATCGACCTGCTGATCGTGCGTGAGACCAATGGCGACGTCTATTTCGGTGAAAAGGGCATGCGCAAGACGGCGGACGGCCTGCGCGAAGGCTATGACGTCATGTCCTATAATGAAGAGGAGGTGCGCAAGATCGCGCATCAGGGCTTCCAGGCTGCGCGTGCCCGCCGGGGCAAGCTCTGCTCGGTGGACAAGGCCAATGTTCTGGAAACCAGCCAGCTGTGGCGTGACGTGATGATCGAGGTTTCGGCTGAATATCCCGACGTTGCCCTGTCCCACATGTATGTCGATAATGCTGCGATGCAGCTGGTGCGCAATCCGGGCCAATTCGATGTGATCGTTACGGGCAACATGTTCGGCGATATCCTGTCGGATCAGGCGAGCATGTGCGTCGGATCGATCGGCATGCTGGCTTCGGCGACCCTCAACGACAGCAAGCAGGGCCTGTACGAGCCGATCCATGGTTCTGCCCCCGACATCGCCGGGCAGGGCAAGGCCAATCCGCTGGCAACGGTCCTGTCGGCCGGGATGATGCTGCGCTACTCGCTTGGCATGCCGGAACAGGCCGACCGGATCGAGGCTGCGGTTGCCAAGGCGCTTGCCAATGGCGCGCGCAGCCCTGACCTTGGCGGAAGCATGACTACGGTTGAGATGGGCGACGCGGTACTGGCGGCTCTGAAGTAAGGAAGAAGCAATGAAGCGCAGGAGCGGGCAGGACCCGGCGATCACCAAGAACTGGCGACCCGCTACGCTTGCGGTGCGGGGCGGCAGCGCGCGCAGCGAGTGGGGCGAAACGTCCGAAGCGCTGTTTCTGACCAGCGGCTATTGCTACGATCGCGCCGAAGACGCTGCGGCGCGCTTCGCGGGCGAGCAGCAGGGCATGACCTACAGCCGCCTGCAAAACCCGACGGTCGAGATGCTGGAAAAGCGCATCGCGCTGCTGGAAGGCGCCGAAGCGTGCCGTGCGACCGCCACCGGCATGGCGGCGATGACGGCGGCGCTTCTGTGCCAGTTGTCGGCGGGCGACCATGTGGTGGCTGGCAAGGCGCTGTTCGGGTCATGCCGCTGGCTGACGGACACGCTGTTGCCGAAGTTCGGGATCGAGACGACCACCGTCGATGCAACCGACAATGCTGCCTGGGAAGCGGCTGTGCGGCCCAACACGAAGGTGTTCTTCTTCGAGACGCCCGCCAACCCCACGATGGATGTCGTGGACCTGGAGGCGGTGTGCGGCATCGCGAAGAAGCACGGGATCACGAGCGTCGTCGACAATGCCTTTGCGACGCCAGCACTTCAGCGACCGATGGAATTCGGGGCGGACGTGGTCGCCTATAGCGCGACCAAGATGATGGACGGGCAGGGCCGTGTCCTGGCCGGTGCGATCTGTGGCACCGAAGATTTCATCATCAACACGCTGCTGCCGTTCCACCGCAACACCGGACCGACGCTGAGCGCGTTCAACGCCTGGGTGGTGCTGAAGGGGTTGGAGACGCTGGACCTGCGCATCCGCCGCCAGAGCGAGAACGCCCTTAAGGTAGCGAAGTTTCTGGAGGGCCGGGTAGCGAAGGTCCTTTATCCGGGGCTGGAAAGCCATCCGCAATATGCTCTGGCAGCAAAGCAGATGGAGATGGCAGGGCCTATCTTCTCGCTCTATGTCGGTGGTGGACGGAAAGAGGCCCATGGCCTGCTTAATGGGTTGGAGCTTGTTGATATCAGCAATAATATCGGCGATTCCCGGTCGCTGATGACGCATCCCGCTTCGACGACGCATTTCGGCATGGCCGAAGAGGCGCGGCTGGAAGTGGGCATCACCGAGGACATGCTGCGGCTGAATGTCGGCCTTGAAGATGCGGATGATGTGATCGAGGATCTTGATCGCGCGCTGAAGTCGATAGGCCGTTGACGAAAGCAGGGGGAAAGGCGCATTTCTTTTAACGTGAACGCGCTCTTTCCCTTTCATGCGACCACACGTGATATCAACGTGCATGTTGCCGTTACGTTCCTGCCGGAACAGTCAGAGCCTGACCGGGGGCGCTGGTTCTGGGCCTACCATATCCGTATCGAAAATAGCGGGGATCAGCCCGTGCAGTTGCTGACGCGCCACTGGGTGATCACTGATGGGCGTGGCGTACAGCATCGGGTGGATGGCGATGGCGTCGTAGGCGAGCAGCCGGTGGTGCAACCGGGGAAAAGCTATGACTATGTTTCGGGTTGCCCCCTCAACACGCCGACGGGGTCGATGCGCGGGCATTATCATATGATCGGCGCCAGCGGGGAGACGTTCGACATCGCTATCCCTCATTTCGCGCTCGTAGCTCCGGCGATTGCCGAATGAAGCGTACGCATTTGCCGTTGAACGGTCTGCGCGTGCTGGATGCGGCTGCGCGGCATTTGTCATTCACCCGGGCGGCCGATGAACTGGCGGTGACCCCGGCAGCCGTGGGTCAGCAGATCCGGGCGCTGGAGGACTTGCTGGGCGTTGTCCTGTTCCGCCGGACGCCGAAAGGTCTGGAACTGACCCCGGAAACCGAAGCGGGCCTTGAAGCCTTGCGCGCGGGCTTTCTGGAGTTTGAAGAAGCGGTGCGAGCGATGCAGGCGGGACAATCCAGTTCTTCGCTGACTATTGCCGCCCCACGCGATGTCACGGCGAAGTGGCTACAACCGAGGCTGGCCAGCTATGCGGCGAACCAGCCCGACCTCAGATTCGCGTTGGTAGCGGCGGACGAGACGCTGGATTTCACGGAGGCTAATCTGGACCTCGCATTGCGGCTGGCCGACGGGCCAGGCGAACATGAAGGGGTGAAGCTGGGCGAGGCGAGTTTCGTCACGGTCGAAGCGGCTGGGGGAAGTCCGGCGCATCGCGTCGATTGGCCGGGCTGTCCCACGGCAAGCGAACCGGCGGCGATCCGGGTTGCTGACGCCGGGCTCGCCATCGAAGCCGCGATCAACGGCTTTGGACGAGCAACCGTGCCGCTGCTGCTCGCACAGGCCGATATCGAGGCGGGCAGGGTGCGGCAAGTGGGGGAGCCGGAGGCGTCTACGCTGGCCTATTGGTTGATCGCGCCGCTGCCTCAATGGCGGCAGAAGAAGGTGAAGGCGCTGATCGAGGCGCTTCTCTCCTGAACCGAGGCTTTCGCTTCCGGCCTTTTGCTGGGGCGAGGCCGTCGTGCGCATCGAGGAGTAGGCGGATGACCTTTCGCGGCTTCAACCATAGCGGGCGAGCATGTGCGCTGCTGCTGCTTTGCCTGGCTCCTCCCGCATGGGGGCAAGCACCCTATGTTGCCGATGTTACCGAGGCGCGAGAGAAGCAATGGCGATCATTGGTGGCGGAAGCGCAGACCGCTTACACAGGCGGACGACTGTCTGAAGGCACAGAAGCTGCGCGCAAGGCGTTGGCGCTGGCCGATGAATTATTCGGACCTGATGATCCGCGCACGCTGATTTCCGCAAATGATCTGGCTCTATTGATGGAGGGGATGGGCAGTCATCGCGAGGCCGAGCAATTGCTCCGCCGAGTATTCGACAGCTATTTGCGCACGCGGGGCGAAGATGACCCCAATTGCCAGATGGCGCTGGAAAACCTGATCGATTTCTATCTGGCGCGCAAACGGACGGACGCGGCTGGGCCGTTGGTGGGCTATGCATTGGATCTCTTTCGCCGGACAACAGGCACCGCCAGCGAGCGCACGCAGCGTATGGAAAAAATAGCGGCGCAAATGCCCAAGCCTGATCCAGTTATTCCGGTGAACTGACGATCGCGTTTCCGCCTCCATTCGCCAACTATATCGTTAATTATAGCCCTTAGGGTGAATTGCTAAACCATCCGCCGCTGCTATCCCCACTCCACCATCGGACGGCGGCGTTCATTTCCCCCAATATCTGGTCAGTGCGTGCATTGGCGTGAGTTGGGGGACTGGGCGCTGACACCGGATATAATTCCGTTGGGTCGCAAAAATGAGCGGGCGGCTGGCCGAAGGGCTGGCCGTCCGCTTATCGTTTCCGAGACATTCCTGGCCACCAGGACACCCGAAAGTAGCTCTATAGCTTCAGCGATGCCTTCCGAGTCGTTGCCGGACAGCACTCCGATCATTAGCCTGCATTAAATGCAGGGTATAAGACCAATGATATACTGTATGTGAAATGCCTATATCTCTAGTAATAGAGCATGGGTTATTTTTCGGCCGCTATCGTATTTAAATGGTTAACAAAAGTTGATTTTTGGTGACTCTATTTATCCCCGCCTAATATGATCGCTCATCGGGTCAGAAGCATAAGACGATAGTATTAATCCGGGGCGGGGAGGGCCAATAAGGCCTTGCCAACGGAAGATCGCAGACAATGGGCAATAGCTGATCCGCTAATGCCATGAGTCGATGAAGATGGAATTTCTCGATGCATGCGCGTTGAGGAAGCGGTCTTCTGCGCACTTCTTTGAACCGTCCCATGACGACAGATGGGATGGAAAGATGGATTTCGAGCGCGAATGGAATGTCGATGCCGCCGCCGACCGTCAGCAGGCGCATGACCCGGTATTGGATGCACTCGCTGCTCGGGTGAAGGGGCACCATATCCAGCCAGGCACAATGCGCACGGTGGCCGCTGGCCCGGATGGCGTTGTCGTCCTTCCTGCCGGAACTGACATCAATCAAATAGAGGTCGATGGCCGCAACCTGGTCGTCACGTTGCCGGACGGCACTCAGATGGTGATCCTGGATGGCGCGGTCGTAATGCCGCACATCGTTGTCGGCGACGTAGAAATCCCTTCCGTCAACCTTGCGGCGCTGTTGATCGGCGAGGAACCGCAGCCCGCTGCTGGTCCGGCTCGCAGCTCTGGCGGCAATTTCCTGGCAGCCGAGGGCGACGTCGGAAATCCTCACGGCCTGGGCGATCTGCTCCCGCCGACCGAATTGGCCTTTACGCAGCCTGAACAGCGTGAAATCCTCCCCATCGCGCCGAATGAGGAAGATCATGTGCCTGAACTGGAGGTCCCCACCTCCGGCCCTGGCACTGTCGTGGACGAGTCCGGCCTGGGAACGGTAAACCGTCCTGGCGGATCTCCTGGTTCGAACGAACCGGCCCCGGTCGAGACGACAGCCGGCACCATCACCTATGTCGCGGTCGATACACCCGCGACGATCAGCATCAACGGCCAGGTCGTCACTGGACCGGGGCAAACGATCACCGGCGCCCACGGCACGCTGACGATCACCCGTGTTGCTCCAGGTACGATCGAATACAGCTATACATTAGCCGACAATACTTCGGGCGATACCGTGACCGATAATTTCACGGTGACGGTTACCGATGCTGACGGGGACAGCGTCACCAAGGCGCTGGTGGTCAACGTCATCGACGATGTGCCTACCGCGCACGATGACCTGGCTCACCAGGGTACAGAGGGTACGCCGGTCGTCATCAACGCCTTTACCAATGATGTGTTCGGCGCAGATGGGGTCGATATCGACAATAATCCCGCCGTACGCGTGACGATTGTCAGCGGTCCAGCAGAAGGAGCGGTGGCATACGACCCCGCGACCGGGCTGTTCACCTTCACTCCGGCGGCTGGACAGGAAGGCACGGCAACCTTTGTCTACCAGATCCAGGATGGCGATGGCGATACCTCCCAGGCGACAGTCACTGTCACCCTGGAGCCCGATTCTACGCCGACCGTGGAGGTCCAGGCCGGATCGGACACGCTGGTCGATGAGTCTGCGCTCAATCCCAATGGTTCCAATGCTGAATCCACGGCGGAGACCGCCGCTGGGACGCTGATCGTCACGACCGGAAACGACACGGTCGGCTCGCTAGTCATCAATAATGTTGATGTGACCAATGGCGGGACCGTCCAGGGCAGCTTCGGCACCCTGACCATCACCGGATCCCCGGCGTCGGGATACAGCTATAGCTATACGTTGGGCGCGGCCACCTCGGGCGACAACACCAAGGATAGCTTCGCCGTCACCATTACCGACAGCGATGGAGACACCGCAGGCACGACGCTGACCATCGGCATCGTCGATGATCAGCCGCAGGCGGTTGACGATGTCGGCAATATTGTCGTCGAGGATGCTGCCACCAACAGCCTGTCTGGCAATGTGCTGACCAATGATGTGTCTGGCGCGGACACGCCCAAGAGCTTTGTTGCCTGGGGCGCGGACACAGCTGTGGTGGCGCAGCTCAACAGCTACGGCACGCTGGTGCAGAACAGCGACGGCAGCTGGAGCTATGTGCTGGACAACAGCCGGGCGGCGACACAGGCGCTGGGCAGCGGGTTCAGCCAGGACTTCACGCTCCATTATACGATGCAGGACGCGGACGGCGACCAGTCGCCCGCGACCCTGACGATCACGGTGAAGGGCGCGGACGACAGCGCGACCGTAGTGACGGCCTCGCTGAACGGCCCTGACGCGACCGTCTATGAGGCGGGCCTGCCGAGCGGCACGGCTCATGACGGCAGCCATGTGACCAGCGGCAGCTTCACGGTGTCTGCGACCGACGGGATCGCGAGCATCACGGTGGGGGGCACGAGCTTCACCCTGGCGCAGATGCAGGCGTTCGGCACGACCAATGGCGTTGTGAACACGGGCGAGGGGACGCTGCTGCTGACCGGCTACAATGCCGCGACCGGGGCGGTGAGCTACAGCTACACGCTGCTCGCGACGATCGACAATGACAGCAAGACGGGCGCGACCCTCACCGAATATGACGACAGCGTCACGGTGAGCGTGACCGGCATCAGCGGCACCAGCGGCAGCGACACGCTGGTCGTGCGGATCGTCGATGATGCGCCGCATGCGGTCAATGATGCCGACAGCGTGACGGAGGGTCTTGGCAACAAGGCGGACGGCAATGTGTTCACTGGGGTTGGCGGCACGGACGCTAACTCGACCGATGGCACGGCGGACACGATCGGCGCGGATGGCGCGGCGCCTGGCGGTGCGGTCACGGGGGCTCGGGTGGGCACCGAAGCTGGTGGCGGTGCGCTGACGGGGGTGAGCGCTGCGGGTACGACGATCAGTGGCACCTATGGCGATCTGCTGATCAAGTCGGATGGCAGCTATACCTATACGCTCAAGACCGCGTCGATCCCGGCGGGCGTGACGAGCGAGACCTTCACCTACCAGATCAAGGATGGGGACGGCGACACAGACCTGGCCCAGCTGGTGATCAGCCTGAACCAGGATGGCCGCGTGCCCGATGTGACGGGCGACACCAGCACGGTCTATGAGGATGGCCTGGCCGACGGGTTGCAGCATGGCGCGGCCAGCGAGACCGATACGACTGGCCAGTTCACGGTCAATGCCAATGGCGAGAGTTACACGCTGACGCTCGATGGCGATCTCAACCCAGCGCAGGCGATCACGGCGGTGGGGCAGCAGGTGTTCACGAGCAAGGGCGTGCTGACGATCACCTCGATCTCGGCGCCAGATTTGAACGGCGTCGTGACCTATGGCTACAGCTATACGCTGGATCATGCGTTGACGCACAGCGGTCAGGGCGAGATCAACCCGCTGACCGACACGATCAGCATGACGGTGACCGACGCCACTGGCGACAGCGATGCGACGCCTGGATCCATCGTCGTCTCTATCGTGGATGATGTTCCGACATTGTCTTCCGTCACGGATTTGTCGGTGGCGAATTCCATTCACACCTATAGCGGGAATGATATCAACTTCACCTATGGTGCAGATCAGGCGGGCAGCATCACGCTCACCCATCTGACTGACATAACGGGCATCGTTTACACGGGCGATGGCACCGGCGTGGTGACGGCCAGCGTGAACGGCAATCCCTATTTCACGGTATCCGTTGATCAGGCGACAGGCGATTATACGGTGGACGTGCTGACTACGCGACCAGTGGTCGATACGCCGCTCAGCTTCAGCAACATCGCGCCTGGCAATTACACGACGGTTACTCTGCCAGGCGGGCAGGTGTTCGACGGCGTTTCTTACGGTAGCGCAACGACGACCGCCCAAGCCTTCACCAACGATGGGTCGACGATCAATCCGTCGGGCAACGGTTTTGGCGTGGCGAACAACCTCATCAATGACAATGAAGGCTTCCTGTTCAGTAATCACGACTCTTCGTCCCTGAGCTTCGACGTTAATTTCCAGCCGAACACATCGACGGTGACGGTGAGCTGGGCGACCTATGCGGGCGGCGCGCCGACAGCTGGTGCGTTGCCACTTCAAACCGGGACTTTCCTCGTCACGAAGGATGCTGACGGGATCACCCATGTCGATATCGATCCGACACTCGATTTCGATCACATGGTTGTCCGCTTCGATTACAGCGAGAGCGGCAATCCAGCGGCGCGCGTTGAAAATTTCAGCGTAACGCAGCAGGTCATTCCTGACGATCAGGTGCTGCAGTTCGCAGTCACGGTAAAGGACGCAGATGGCGACATTGTCACCAGCACGACGCCCACCACCACGATTGATGTTACCTTCCAAGGCGGAGCGCCGGTTCCGCCGGTCGCGATAGATCTGGACGGCGACGGTCTGGAATTTGTCGATCGATCGCTGGGTGTTACCCACGATTATGGCAGCGGCTCGGTCAGCACGGCCTGGGTCTCTTCCGACGACGGCCTGCTCGCTCATGCGACGGGCGGTTCTTACGACATCGTCTTTGCGGACGATGCGCCGGGAGCGAAGAGCGATCTGGAGGGCCTGCGCCTTGCCTATGACGGTAATGGCGATGGTGTGTTCGACGCCCATGATGCCGCCTATTCCGAATTCGGCGTCTGGCAGGATCTGAACAGCAACGGTGTGGTCGATGGCGGTGAGTTCAAGTCGCTGGCCGATATGGGCATCGCATCGATCAAGCTGACCTCTGATGGCCAGAGCTATCAGGCAGCGGGCGGCGACGTGACAGTGCTGGGGGAAGCGACCTTCACCCGTACTGACGGCACGACGGGCACTGTCGGCGACGTGGTGTTCGCCACCTCCAAGGATGTCGATCTCGCCAAGACGGAAAGCATCACCAGCGGCTTCAACCAGGCGCTGATAGCGGCGAGCCTGGTGGCGGTGGCCGGTGCTGTCGAGACGTTGGAGCAGGCGCCTGCCCCGGTCGTCGCTCAGGCCGAGACGACGGTGGATACCGCACCGACGGCTACAACCAGCACGGCGTCCGAGCCTGCCAACGAAGGCGACGCAAGCACATCGGTGTCGAGCGAAAGCCAGGATAGCCATGTTGCGGATCAGCCGGTCGAGCAGACGAGCCACAGCGGCAGCGACGATTCGGCTCCAGATCATTCAACGCTTTCGGGCGGCGATGATGCACCGGTTCATGCCGCCAATGATGATGGCCAAGCGCAGCCCGCGCTGGACGATCATCAGGGTTTGCTCGCCCAGGCGGTTAATCTCCCGGTCTTCGACGGCAATGCGGCGGCGCTCGTTGCGGCGCATGACGCGGCTCCGAATGCTCAAGCAGCACAGGTGGTAGCCGAGGCTTTGGGACATGCGGGGACGCCAAACATCGATGCGCTGCTGGCAGCGTTGCCAGGGGGCGAGCATGCGCCGGTGCTGCTCAACCCCGTTGCGGGCGACGCCGCCGATGCAGGCCATCTGATGGCGATGGCGGCCAGTATCTTCGACGCGGCGATGGTCGCGCATGAAGCGATGGCGGTCGCTCACGGGTGATCGCCATGGTTCGGATTTCTCGCGGGAATATTTGGGGGAGAATGATTATGCGGAACAGGTTGAGAAGCATCGCTTCCTTCGGCCTAGCGGCGGGGATGATGTCGACGGGGGCCTTGGCGGCACCCGCTTCGCCCCTGATGCAGATGGGCAATTCGGAGCTCAAAGGCGCGCTCAAGAGCCGTTATGACACGGCCGTTGCGGCGGCGGGCGACGCAAGCTTACGGGCAGCGCAGGACAGCCGCTGGACCTGGGCCGTGGAGGCCAAGAACCAGTGCGGCATCGCGCTGGGCTTCATGAAATCCGGCACTAAGGATGCGGACAGCATCAATAAGTGCGACGACTTTGTGGCACGCCTTTCGGCGCCGCCACCGCCGCCGGTGCCGACCGCAGCTTCAGCCCCACCCGCGCTGGACTGCACGGCACCGGCGGTGTCCATATTCTTCGACTGGAACATGGACACGCCGCTGCCCGAGGGCGCGGCGACGATCAACCAGATCACGCAATCGGCCGCCCAGTGCGGTTGGATGCGGTTCGGCGTCACCGGCTACACCGATACGTCGGGCGGCAAGGGTTATAATGACGGCCTGTCGCTGCGCCGGGCGCAGAATGTCGCCGGGCTGATGAGCCAGGGTGGCATCGCGATGGACGCGATGACCGTCAGCGGGCTGGGCGAGACCCAGCTGAAAATCGAAACTGCCGACAATGTGCGCGAACCGATGAACCGTCGGGTCGAAGTCACTGCCAGCACCAATTGAGGGGAGCGCAATCATGACAATCCTGCGCAAGACATGCGGCAGCCTGATGGCGCTGTGCGCCGCGACCATGGCAACGACCGGTTGGGCACAGACCACGGACCTGAAGAGCGCCATTGCGGCCGCGATCGACAGTCATCCGGAAATCAACCAGGCGATCCAGAACAAGGAAGCGATCGAGTTCGAACGCGAGCAGGCCAAGGGGTTGTACCTGCCCCGAGTCAGCGTGGAAGGATCGGCCGGCATTCGTCGGCTGGAGAATAACACGCGCCGGACGCTTGGCCTTGGCGACCAGACGCTCTACCCGCTGGAAGCAAGTGTGCTGGCCGAAGAAACGCTGTTCGATTCGGGCTATCGCGGCGCTGAAAAGCGGCGTCAGGCCGCGCGGATCGACGGAGCTGCGCTGCGCGTGGGCGAACGGTCACAGTTCGTCGCGCTGAACGTCACGCGGCAGTATCTGGATTATATGCTGCAACAGCGGGTCGTCGCGGCGGCTGAGGACAATATCGCTTTCCATCGCAAGCTGCTCGGCGATCTGGGCGAGGGCGTGTCGAAGGGGTCGATCAGCATCGCCGACCAGCAGCAGGCCGAAGAGCGGCTGCAATCCGCGTTGGTCCGCAAGAGCGAAGCTGAGCAGGACCTGACCAACGCGGCGATCAGCTTTCGCACGCTGACCGGTCTTTCGATCGATCAGGTGTCGATGCCGGATGCGGTGACGAGCGCTGTACCGCCGACGCTGGACGAGGCGATTGCGGGCGCGCGCGCCAACAACCCGCTGATCCGGGAAGCTGAGGCTGACATCCAGGCGGCGCATGCAGTCGTCGACGAGGCGGAGTCCGAGCTTGGACCCAAGGTTGTGCTGGAAGGGCGCGGCCGCATCGGCGAGGATGTGGACGGCTTCCGTGGCAGCACCAATGACGTGCAGGGGCGTGTCGTCCTGCGCTGGCAGCTGTTCGATGGCGGTATCAACCGGGCGAAGGTCCAGGAAATGACCCGCCGCGCCAGCGAGGCGCGCTTCCGGCTCAGCCAGCGTCAGCGCGAGGCGGAAGATGATGTCCGTACTGCCTGGAACCGTTGGGATACCGAAAAGAAGCGGCTGAACGACTTGTCGCGTCAGGGCACGGTGTCTGATTCCCTGCTGGTGTCCTATCGCGAGCAGTTCAACGTTGGACGCCGTTCGCTGCTCGACGTGCTGGATACGCAGAATACCCGCTTCAATACGCAGGTGCGGACGGAAACCGCCCGCTTCTCTGAAATCTTCGCGCAATATCAGATTCTGGCGGCGACCAATCAGTTGCTCGATACTCTGGGGATAGCCCAGCCTTCGGGCGCCAATCCCTATGCGCGCAAGAAATATGATGTCCCGGATCTGCCGCCCGCCGAATTGCAGCGGCGGCGCTATCCGGGCTGAGTTTCCATCTTTGGGGTCACCCCGGCTTCGGCCGGGGTGGCGCGGGGTAAACAATGTTGGGACGAAGCACATTAAGTCTGGCCGAATGGCTGGACCATCAGAGTTCGCCCGGTGACGAGCTGACCGAATGCATCGCCCATGTGGCGCGGCATTTCGATCGATCGCCGGGGATCGTGGCTCTACGGGCGGGTCTTGCCGTTGATGAATCCGGGCGTTTGCCCTTTCATCAGGCGGAATCCGCGCTGGATCAGATCGGCCTGCTGAGCGACCATGTCCGCGGGAGGCTGGACAAATGGCGGCCCGCCAACCTGCCAGCCATCCTGCCGCTAAGGGGTGAGCGTTTTCTCCTCCTGCTGGACATCAAGCAGGGCGATGCGCTGGTTCAATTGCCGCATGCGAGCGAGCCGGTATGGGCGCGGCTTTCCGACCTGGAATCCTATTTTACCGGTGAAGCGCTGGCGGTCATGGCCGATCACGGCCGCGAACGGGCCGAGGAAAGGCCATGGGACGAGCGGGCGCGGCAGCATTGGTTCTGGCGCGAAGTCTGGCGGGCGCGTGGGTCCTTTGGCTATGTCATGCTGGCGGCGGGGATCATCAACCTTCTCGCCTTCGCGTTGCCGCTGTTCACGATGAACGTCTATGACCGGATCATTCCGAACAAGGCCGCTTCCAGCCTGTGGGTATTGGGTGCGGGCGTCATGCTGGCCTTTGGGCTGGATTTTGCTTTGCGGCTCGCCCGGGCGCGGCTGGTTGACGAGGCTGGCCGGGAAATTGACGAACGGCTGTCGCAGCGGTTGTTCGAGAAGGTGATGAACGTGCCGCTCGCCAGCCGTGCGGGCAGCACAGGGGCGCTGGCACGGCGCGTGTCGGAATTTGAAAGCGTCCGGGAATTTTTCACATCGACCACCGTGGTGCTGGTGGTGGATATCAGTTTCCTGTTCGTGTTTGTCGGCATCATCGCGCTGCTGGGCGGATGGCTCGCGGTCGTGCCTGTCGTCATGATCGGCATCATGGCCACGGCCGGGTTCTTCCTTCAGCGCTCCATGGCCAGTCTGTCGCGTGATGCGCAAGCGGATGCGAGCCTGCAAAGCGCCGCGCTGGTGGAAGCGATCGGGGGCATCGAAACGCTGAAAGCATGCCGCGCCGAAGGGCGGATGCTGGAACGGTGGCGCCGTTACGCCCGGATGAGTGCATCGACGCAGGAAAAGCTGCGGCGGCTAAGCTCGACCAGCGTAACACTTGCGTCGCTATGCCAGCAGGTCACGAGCATCGCATTGGTGATCGGCGGATTTTACATGTTCGCTGCGGGCGAGATCACCATGGGAGCGATCATCGCTATCGTCATGCTGGCTGGCCGGTCATTGGCGCCGGTTGGACAGCTGGCCTTCGTCATCGTGCGCGCGCGGCAAGCGATAACGACATTGGGCAGCCTGCAGACGCTGATAGATCAGCCGGACGAGCGGCTGGACGGAGCGCGTGGTATCATCCCGAAGGTGCGCAAGGGCGCGATCGTCGCCAAGGGGCTGGAGTTCAGCTATCCGGGCGCCACTCAGCCCAGCCTCAAAGGCATTGATCTGCGCGTCGAACCGGGCGAACGGATCGGCATCATCGGGCGCGTGGCATCGGGCAAGTCGACGCTGGGGCGGGTGCTGTGCGGCCTTTATCCTCCGGGCGGTGGCATGTTGACCATCGATGATGTGGATAGCCGCCAATATCATCCGCACGAACTGCGCGCTGCCTTCCGCTATGTCGGGCAGGATGCGGAGCTGTTCAGCGGGTCGGTGCGGGAAAATCTGCTGCTGGGCGCGCGGGACGCCGACGATGAGAAGTTGCTGGACGCGCTGGAGCGGTCGGGCGCGTCGCGCTTCTTCGGGCGGGATGCCGCCGGGTTCGACCTTCATATCGGTGAGCGCGGCAGTCGCCTGTCGGGCGGGCAGCGGAGCTTCCTGGTGTTAGCGCGGGCGTTGGTGGAGCCGACCAGGCTGCTCTTCCTCGATGAACCGACCGGCGCGATGGATAATCAGACGGAAAATCTGTTTGTCGACCATCTGGCAAAGGCGCTGGAGCCCGAACAGACGCTGATCGTATCGACGCACCGCCATGCCCTGCTGCGGATCGTGGATCGGTTGATCGTGATCGACCAGGGCGTGGTTCTGGCGGACGGGCCGCGCGATGAGGTTATCGGACAGCTGCAAAAAGGAGCGGTCCAATGATCGGGCGGGCATGGAGGTTGCCAGCGTCTGAAGCTTGCATGCTCGGCCTCGGGGGCGCGCTTGTTATAGCCTTGGCGGCGGGAACGGTTGGCTGGCGCGGGCACGACGTTCCCAAGGCTGCGGTCGAAACGAAGATCATGGACGGTGCGCCCGCCATACCCCGTGAGTATCGCGCGCTGGTGGAGATCACAGAGAGCGAAGCCACGCCCTCGACGACTGGGCAGGAGGCGGCGGTGCAGAATGGCAGGCTCCGGTTTGCGTCCGGAGCCATTGCCGCAGCATCGCCTTTCCGGGCGCTTCAATCCGCCGGCGAGGACAGGAGCCGCGCGCTGCAATGCCTGACACAGGCGATCTATTATGAAGCAGCGGCCGAACCGGAAAGCGGACAGCGCGCGGTGGCGCAGGTCGTTCTCAACCGTGTACGTCATCCCGCCTTCGCCAAGACGGTGTGCGGCGTGGTGTATCAGCGCTTTAACGCGTCAGTGTGCCAGTTCAGTTTCGTATGTGACGGGTCACTTGCGCGGCGGCCTTTGGCCGTCCTCTGGAATAGGGCACAGCGGATCGCGGCGGCGGCGCTGGCGGGACAGGTTGAACCGAGCGTTGGCACGGCAACCCATTATCATGCCGATTATGTGTTTCCTGGATGGGCGCCGCATCTGGCGAAGCTGGTGAAGATTGGCGCCCACATCTTTTATCGCTGGCCGGGCGCGTGGGGGCTGCCGCGTGCTTTTACGGGGCGCTATGCCGGGGGTGAATATATCCCTGCCTTCGATCCATCGCAGATGGTGGGGATGAAAGAGCCGGAGATCGATTATCCTTCGGTTGCGGCACTGCCCGAACGCCGGGCGGCCAATGATGTGGGCGGGCGGATGGACCCGTCCAAGGGATGGAAGCTGTCCATTCCTGATCCTTCGCAAGGGGGCGGCGCTCTCACCAACATGTTGGCCGCGCAGGAAAAGGCGAAGGCGGTGGCGCTCGCTGCCGATGAACATGCAATGCGAGAGGCAAAACCATGATGGGGCGCTGGATCAGCTGGCTGCGGGGGCAGCCGGGCAACAAGCAGGTCATCCTGTATAGCGGCGGAGGCATGCTGGCGTTCCTGTTGTGGGCCAGTCTTGCTCCGGTGGATGAGGTGACGCACGGGCAGGGGCGGGTGATCCCGTCGAGCAAGGCGCAGGTCATCCAGTCCGCCGAGCCGACCACGATCGAGGAGATATTGGTCCGGTCGGGGCAGAAGGTCAGCAAGGGCCAGTTGCTGGTGCGTCTGGACGACGCGATGCTGGCGTCCGAACTGGGGCAGTTGCAGGCGGAGACGCGATCGCTGACGGCGCGGGCGGGACGGCTGGAGAAGGAAGGCACCGGTACGGGCGCCAACTGCGCCACGGGCGGCCCCGAATGTCAGCAGGAGCAGGCGCTAGCCGCAGTCCGCCAATCGGCGCTTCGCAGCAAGCAGGATGGGCTTTCGGCCCAAGTGGAGCAGCGCCGCCGCGAACTGGGCGAGGCGCAGGCCACGATCGACAGCCTGGGTGGCAGCGTCCAGCTGGCGCGGCAGCGGGTGGCGATGCTGGAGCCGCTTGCGGCCAAGTCCATTGTCCCGCAGACCGAATTGCTCGACGCCCGGCGTGAGCTGGTGGATGCGCAAGGGCGGCTCAACGCGGCGCAGCAGCAGGCGTCGCGTGCATCGGCCGCGATTCGCGAGGCACAGGCGCAACTGTCCGAGGCGAATTTTCAGTTCAAGCAGGATGCGCTGAACGAACGTAGTCAGCTGGAGGCCAAGATTGCGGTCAATAGCGAGTCCCTGCGCGGTGCGAAGGGCCGAGCACAGCGCGCGGAAATTCGTTCGCCCGTCGATGGCGTGGTCAACGATGTGCAGGTGACGACCATCGGCGGCTTCGTGACGGCGGGCCAGAAGATCATGCAGATCGTCCCCATCGGCGACAAGCTGCTGGTGGAGGCGCGGGTGAAGCCAAACGACATCGCCTTCATCAAGACCGGCGACCGCGCGGTCGTGAAGGTCACCGCCTATGACTTTTCCATCTATGGGGGCCTGAGCGGCACCGTGCAGCAGGTGTCGGCCGACAGCGTTTATGATGAAGCGACGCGGGAGGCCTATTTCACGGTGGTCGTGGAAACCGACCGCGCGTGGTTGGGCACGGGCGCGCACAAGCTGCCTATCACGCCCGGCATGGTGTGCGACGTGGAGATATTGACGGGCCGCAAGTCGGTCCTGGCCTATTTGCTCAAGCCCATCATGAAGGCGCGGTCAGAGGCGTTGAGGGAGCGGTAAGACAGTGAGCGCGCTCAGCGAGCGGCGAACTGGACCGGCTGCGGCTTCGTTACGCGATAGCCGTGGGTCCAGCGGCCGTAGGCGTTGAAGCTCATGATAGGCCGATAGTCGCTGACCTCTGAAGAAGGCAGCACCCGATCTGTCATATTGTCTAGGACCATCAGGTCGCTGCCGACACGCACTGCCAGCACCGCGTGATCGGCCTGCCTCACCAGATCGCGTGCGATGACGAGGAACATGGCGTGGCGGTCGAAGCCAGCCGCTTCCAGAAGCTGCATCTTGGCGATGGCGTAATCTTCGCAATCGCCAGCCCCGCGTTGGAGCGACTGGCTGGCTGAAGCCCAGCTGTCGCGGCCCTGCCGATCGTCAACGAAGCGTAGGCGGCTGTTGACCCAGCTATTCACCATCTCCACCTGCCGTAGTCCGGCGGCGGCGCGGGCCGACCGCAAGAGGCTGGCCGAGAGGACCGTTGCCGGAGCCGAGCGGGCAGCGGCGGCCCATTTGTCGTCGAGCGGCGTCCGGCTGACTGCCATCGCCACCGATCCGAAGATGTCCGGCTGTCCCGCGCGCGGCGCTGGAGCAGATGGCAGCGGGGTGGGCTTGGGCATGGCGAAGGGGGCCGCAGGCGCTGTGATGAGGTCGCGCATGAAGGTGGGCACGAGGTCGGGCTGCTTATAGCTCAGTGCGGGCTGGCTGAGCGTCAGACGGATGCCTTGCAATTTCCATCCGGGCATCCGCGACAACGTCCGGTCAACGCGGCTGTCGTTGACGATAGCTTGCGGTTCCGCGACTGGCGGCGCCCAGTTGAAGGATGACGTGCTGCCCTGCTGCGCGCTGATGGCTGCGAGGCGGCTCATGCCGCCTGCGAGCAGGGTGGACGCCAGGCGATCGGCCTGTCCATAGTCTGCGCCCTTCAACGCGGCGCTGGTGATGCCGGTCGGCGTAAGGGTTTGCGCAAGCGCCGTGCCGCTCTGAACCGACAGCAGCAGAGCCGGTGCGGCAAGCGGTGCGATGCGAAGGATTTGGGCGAAGCCTGACATGCTTGCCCGTATCGCGCGGAAGATTGAACATCCCGTCGCCCGCAGTGGTTAATGCTGCGGTAGCCACGAAATCCGGAGGGGGCACTGTCGCGCGGCGATGCTTGCCTGCGAGAGGGTCAGGCGTCGATTGCTTCTTCGTCCACCGTGGCCGCATTTTCCTGGATGAAGGCGAAGCGGTGGGCGGGGTTGGTTCCCATCAGGCGCTCGACCAGTTCGCGCACCTGCTGGCGATCCTCGATGTCGTCGGGCAGGGTGATGCGGATGAGGCTGCGGGTCTTGGGGTCCATGGTGGTTTCGCGCAGCTGGCCCGGATTCATCTCGCCCAATCCCTTGAAGCGGCTGACTTCGACCTTCTTGCCCTTGAACTCGGTGCGCAACAATTCTTCGCGATGGGCATCGTCGCGGGCGTAGAGGCTCTTGCCCCCGGCGACGAGGCGATAAAGCGGCGGCTGGGCGAGATAGAGGTGCCCGCGCCGCACCAGTTCCGGCATTTCCTGGAAGAAGAAGGTCATGAGCAGCGTCGCGATATGCGCGCCGTCGACGTCGGCGTCGGTCATGATGACGACGCGCTCATAACGCAGATTGTCGGGATTGCAGTCCTTCCGCGTGCCGCAACCAAAGGCCAGGATCATGTCGGCGATTTCCTGGTTCGCCAGGATCTTTGCATTGTTGGCGGAAGCGACGTTCAGGATCTTGCCTCGTAGGGGCAGGATAGCCTGCGTCTTGCGATCGCGCGCTTGTTTGGCCGACCCGCCTGCCGAATCGCCTTCCACCAGGAAGATTTCCGTGCCTTCGGGATCGTCGGTCGAGCAATCGGTAAGCTTGCCCGGCAATCGCAGCTTGCGGGCAGAGGTCGCGGTCTTGCGCTTGACCTCCTTTTCCGCCTTGCGCTTGAGGCGCTCGTCCATGCGGTCGATGACATAGGCGAGCAGCGCCTTGCCGCGCTCCATATGGTCGGACAGATAATGGTCGAAATGATCGCGCACCGCGTTCTCGACGAGGCGAGCGGCTTCCGGGCTGGTCAGGCGATCCTTGGTCTGGCTCTGGAATTGCGGATCGCGGATGAAAACGGACAACATGATTTCCGAAGAGGTCACGATGTCGTCTGCGGTAATGTCCTTCGCCTTCTTGTTGCCGACCAGTTCGGCGAAGGCGCGGATACCTTTGACCAAAGCGGCGCGCACCCCGGTCTCGTGCGTGCCGCCGTCGGGTGTAGGGATGGTGTTGCAGTACCAGCTGTAACTGCCGTCCGACCAAAGCGGCCAGGCGATCGCCCATTCGACGCGGCCTGCGGTGTCAGGAAAATCCTGGCTGCCAGAGAAGAAGGCGCTGGTGGCGCATTCGCGTGTGCCGATCTGTTCCTTCAAATGATCGGCTAAACCGCCGGGGAACTGGAACACGGCCTCGGCTGGCGTGTCGTCGCTTATGAGTTCGGGCGCGCATTTCCAGCGGATTTCGACGCCCGCGAACAGATAGGCTTTGGAACGGGCAAGCCGGTAAAGGCGGGCGGGCTTGAACTTTTGCTCGCCGAAAATGTCTTGATCGGGGATGAAGCTGACCGATGTGCCACGCCGGTTAGGTGCCCCGCCAATCTTCTGAAGGCCGCTGGTAGGCAAGCCCTGCGCGAAGCTTTGACGGAACAATTCCTTGTTGAGCGCGACTTCGACCACGGTCACGATCGAAAGCGCATTCACCACGCTGATGCCGACGCCATGCAGGCCGCCGGACGTGGCATAAGCCTTGTCGGTGAACTTGCCGCCCGAATGAAGCGTGGTGAGAATCACCTCCAGCGCCGATTTGCCGGGAAATTTGGGGTGCATGCCAACCGGAATGCCGCGACCATTATCGGTGATGGTGAGCTTATTGCCGGGTTCCAGCATGACCTCGATGCGGGTGGCGTGCCCCGCGACCGCTTCGTCCATGCTGTTGTCGAGCACTTCGCTGGCGAGATGATGCAGCGCCCGCTCGTCCGTCCCGCCGATATACATGCCCGGACGGCGGCGAACCGGCTCCAGGCCTTCGAGCACTTCGATGGAGGATGCATCGTAATCGGAGGAGGAAAGCGGCTGGCTCGCGAACAGATCGGACATGCGCACAAGCTATAAGCGGGTCGGCGGCGGGCGCAAGCAGGAGCTATGAAGAAGGGGCCGGTCTCATCGACCGGCCCCTTCAAATTTCAGAGCTGAATGCAGGTCAGCGAACGCGCGGACCGCCGAAAGGCAGGGGCGGAGGCGGACGGCGCGTACCGCGCGGCAGCTGAGCCTGATAGGCGCGGCCGCAATGTTCCACGCAATAAGGGAAGCCGGGGTTCACGGTCTCACCACAGAAGTGGAAGTCCGGTTCGCCCGGATGGCCCATCGGCCACTTGCAGATACGCTCGGTCAGGTCGAGCAGCGACGTCTTGCCTGCGATTTCCGGGCTAGGCTTGGCAGGGACCAGGCGGCGGGGAGGGGCAGGTGGGATCGGTGCCTGCTGGTCGCCGGGACCCTGACGAAGGAAGCCGCCTGGAC
>CAMPIM010000027.1 GCA_946886365.1 uncultured Novosphingobium sp. | reverse complement strand
ATTTCTTCACCCACTATAAGGATCTGGAAAAGCAGAAGTGGGTGCGCATCGGCACATGGGGCGGCGCGGAAGATGCGCGCCGCATCACGCTGGAAGCGATTGAGCGCTATCAGGCTGACAAGAAGGCCGCGTAAGCGCCGTCGAGAGAAATAAGGGGCCGCGCGGGAGATGTCCTGCGCGGCTTTTTTTGTTTGGTTGATTCCGTCATGCCAGCGAAAGCTGGCATCTCAGGAGGGCGCGCGCGAGCAGGCCCGAGATCCCAGCCTGCGCTGGGATGACGTTTTGGGCAGAGGGAGTCTGCGCCTCTCTCCCATCAAATCAGCCGATCCGCCTCCAGCGCCGCCGCGAGCGAATCGCGCCCGCGCGGCAGACGGGCGTGGAGCCGCGCATCCGCTTCCGCCAGCCGCTCCACTCCAAGAGTCAGCTGCTCCTCAGGCAACGTGAAGGGCAAGCGCAGGAAGCGCTCGAACGCGCCGCTCACACCAAAACGCGGACCCGGCGCAACCCGCACACCATGACTTTCGGCGATCGCGGCCAAGGCAGTCGCTTCGGCGCGCGGTAGCTCGGCCCAGAGCGAAAGCCCGCCCGCAGGCGATTCGACACGCCAGTGCGGCAGATGCCTGTCGATCTCGCTGATCAGATGATCCCGGCGGGAACGCAGCAGATCTGCCCGCGGCCCCAATCCCTCATCACTGTCGATCAACTGCGCGACGGCAAGCTGCTCCACCACCGGACTGGCCATGTCCATCGTCGTGCGCAGTCGGCCGAGCGCCGCGATCGTCTGCGGATCGGCGCGAATCCAACCGACGCGCAGTCCGCCCCAGAAGATCTTGCTCGCCGATCCCATGGTGATGACCTGGCGCCCCGACGGGTCATGAATCGCCACCGGTGGCGGGGCGGGAAAGTCGAGCCCCATCGCCACCATGGTTTCATCGATAATCAGTGGCGTGTGCGTACGCGTGGCCGCTGCGACCAAGGCGCGCCGTGTCGCGGGGTCCATGCTGCGGCCGGTCGGATTGTGAAAATCCGCGATGACATAGGCAAAGCGCGGGCTTGTCTGGCGGAACGCCGCCTCCATGGCGTCAATGTCCCAACCTTGCGCGGGAAGGCCAACGGGCACCGGAACGACATGCGCGCGCTGCAATGCCTGAATGACATTATGATAGGTCGGATGATCGATCACGGCCCGGTCGCCCGGCCCCGTCAGCCATTGCAGCAACAAGGCAAAGCCCTGCTGTGCGCCGTTGGTGACGATGATCTGGTCTGGACTGGTGGGGCAGCCGCGCCGTTCGAACTGCGCGGCGATCGCGCGGCGCAGGGGCGGCAAGCCGAGCGGATCATAGCCGAGGTCGCCCAGAAAGGCCGGCAAGGCTTCAACCGCCGCCTGGCAGGCGCGCCCTACCCCCGGCGCGGCGGGCAGTGCGGCATGAGTCCAGTTGAGGATGTTCCCGCCAATGGGCAGGTCCAATTCAGGCGGTTCGGGATGTATCCGGCCGGGCGGCAGACGCGTGACGCTGCCCGAACCCTGACGGCTTTCCAGATAGCCCTCATCGCGCAACCGGTCGAACGCAGCCGCGATCGTCGTCCGGCTGAGGCCCAGCGCGGCTGCCAGTTCCCGTTCGCCCGGCAGTCGCACGTTCAGCCCTACCCGGCCGTCCAGCACCAGCATCCGCAGTGCATCGGCCAGTTGGCGATAGGCAGGTTCGGCGCTCTCCGCGACCCGCCAAACGCCCAGCAATCGAAGCAGCGAGGGCGGACGAAGAGCAGAATTGGACATGGACGCGACTCTTTCCAATCAGAAATAGAAGTCCACTTAGAAACCACAGGCTATTTTGTAAAAGGCCAATATATCTTCAGCGCATCAACCGGCCACCAACCGGATCGACGCGCTCGACACCCAGCCGCTAAGGCACGGCCCGGCATAGGCTTGCTTCCGGTCAACCGGCTCGGACAGGCCGCAATCGGTCGGCGGCTGCGGCACGACGACCACCCCAAGCCACTTTTGGTCCAGACTGCGAGTGCATACGAGGGCTCTCGCTCCTTCCGCCAGACGTCCGACCTCCTGCGCCTCGGCAAAAGGCGCGGCACGGATCGCCAGCCCCTGAGCGCCGACGCGAACCGCCTGGCCCATGGCGGCACAGGCATCCAGTCGCGGGCCATCCTCGCCAATGATGACAGGGCGTGTGATCTTCGCTTCCAGCCGGGTTTCGGGCATGTCGTCGCGCGCTGCTCCGGCGATGGAGCTGTTGGGCAACTGCTCCAGCACGTCGCTGCTGTCGGAACAGGCGCCAAGCATCAGAAACAGGGGGATGATAGCGCGCATGCGCCCCTGATAGACCGGCCGATCCCCAAGCGGAAGTCGGCATGTTTCGCTTTAGTTTCCTTGGGGCTTTCCCTATATGCTCGGGCATGAGCGAGGAAAGTCAAAACAGCCCCAACGCCAACGCCTATGGCGCCGACAGCATCAAGGTCCTGAAAGGCCTGGACGCCGTGCGCAAACGGCCCGGCATGTATATCGGCGATACCGATGATGGCTCGGGCCTGCACCATATGGTGTTCGAGGTCAGCGACAATGCGATCGACGAGGCGCTGGCCGGACATTGCGACCGTATCCTGATCACGCTCAATCCCGATGGCTCTGTGAGCGTCGAGGATAATGGCCGGGGCATACCAACCGGCATCCACAAGGAAGAGGGCGTGTCGGCGGCCGAGGTCATCATGACCCAGCTTCACGCAGGGGGTAAGTTCGAAAATACCTCGGACGACAATGCCTACAAGGTTTCCGGCGGTCTGCACGGCGTGGGCGTTTCCGTTGTGAACGCGCTCAGCGAATATCTGGACCTCAACATCTGGCGGGACGGCAAGGAGCATTATATGCGCTTTGCCTATGGCGATGCCGTCGCGCCGCTCAAGGTCATTGGGGACGCACCGGAAGGCAAGAAGGGGACGAAGGTCACCTTCCTTCCCTCGACCGAAAAGGCCCCGGGCGACGGCGGCACCTTCAAGAATCATACCGAGTTCGATTTTGAGAAGCTGGAGCATCGCTACCGCGAGCTGGCCTTCCTGAACTCCGGCGTGCGACTGTTCCTGGTCGATGCCCGGCATGAGGAGAAGAAGGAAGTCGAACTATTTTATGAGGGCGGCATTGCGGCCTTCGTCAAATATCTTGATCGCAACAAGACACCGCTGATGCCCGATCCGATCGCGATTTCGGGCAGCCGCGACGACGTGACCATCGACGTCGCGCTGGAGTGGAACGATTCTTATTATGAGAACGTGCTCTGCTTCACGAACAACATCCCGCAGCGTGACGGCGGCACGCACCTTGCGGCCTTCCGCGCGGCGCTGACCCGGACCCTCAACAATTATGCCGACAAGTCAGGCATGTTGAAGAAGGAGAAGGTGTCCCTGACCGGCGAGGACATGCGCGAAGGCCTGACCGCGATCGTGTCGGTGAAGCTGCCCGATCCCAAATTCTCGTCCCAGACCAAGGACAAGCTGGTCTCCTCCGAAGTCCGTCAGCCGCTCGAAAGCCTGATGGCCGACAAGATGGCGGAATGGCTGGAAGAGAATCCGGGCCACGGCAAGATGATCATCCAGAAGGTGATCGACGCCGCCGCCGCCCGTGAAGCTGCGAAGAAGGCGCGCGAACTGACCCGGCGCAAGGGGGTAATGGACATCGCCTCCTTGCCGGGCAAGCTGGCCGACTGTCAGGAACGCGACCCCGCTAAGTCCGAACTCTTCCTGGTCGAGGGCGATTCGGCAGGCGGTTCGGCCAAGCAGGGGCGCAACCGGCATAATCAGGCGATCCTGCCTTTGAAGGGCAAGATCCTGAACGTCGAGCGCGCGCGCTTCGACCGGATGCTGTCGTCCAAGGAAGTCGGCACGCTCATTCAGGCGATGGGCACCGGCATCCGCGACGATTTCAACCTGGAAAAGCTGCGCTACCACAAGATCGTCATCATGACCGACGCCGACGTCGATGGCGCGCATATCCGCACGCTGCTGCTGACCTTCTTCTACCGCCAGATGCCGCAGATCATCGATGCCGGGCACCTCTACATCGCCCAGCCGCCGCTCTACAAAGCGACCCGGGGCCGTTCAGAAGTTTACCTGAAGAATGAAGCGGCGCTGGAGCAGTATCTGGTCGACAATGGCGTTGATTCCATGGCGCTGGAAACGACCGGCGGCATGCGTTCGGGCGAAGACCTGCGTTCGCTGATCGAGCATGGCCGCCGGATGCGCGCAGTGATGCGCTATGTGCCGCGCCGCTACAATCCTGCCATTATCGAGGCGCTGGCCATCAACGGCGCGCTTGATCCTGAACTCGGCCATGACGCGCAGGCAGAACGGCTGACGGCGACCGTCAAGTGGATGGACGCGCAGGATGACGAGGGCCGCTGGAGTGGCCGCATCGCCGAAGAGGGCGGTTTCCATTTCGAGCGGCTCTGGCGCGGCGTGACCGATCACCACATGATCGAACATGGCTTCATCGGTTCCGCCGAAGCGCGCAAGCTGCACTCCATCGCTGCCGAGGAAGCCGACAGCTTTCGCACCACCAGCCGACTGGTCACCGCAAAGGCGGCCGCTGCCGCCGAAGAGGCGGGGGAAGACGATCTGCCGGTGGTATCCAAGGGCGCGGTCGTCGTCACCCGGCCCAGCGAATTGCTGGAAGCGGTGCTGACGGCAGGTCGCAAGGGCCTTGCCATTCAGCGTTACAAGGGTCTTGGCGAGATGAATGCCGAGCAGTTGTGGGAAACCACGCTGGACCCCGACAACCGCTCGATGCTGCGCGTCGAGGTTGAGCAGGCGGACGTCGCCGACGAGATCTTCACCCGTCTGATGGGCGATGTCGTCGAACCCCGGCGCGAGTTCATTCAGGACAATGCGCTGAACGTCGCCAATCTGGACGTCTGATCCTGGTAGAGTGAAGCGGCTCTTACAGCCGCTTCAACTTATCAGCCGGACAGCGGTCAACGACCATTTGGACGCTCCCCCCGGGGGGTCGCATGTGTTCGTGATCGTCGCGTTTCCGCTGAAGGACAGGCGCAGCGCGACCATCTGGAAGCAGGTGAGCGACATGCCCGATGTGCCGTTGAAGGTCAGCGTATCGTTCGGGAAATAGAAGGCGCCACTGAGGGTCGAATTGGAATTGCCGTTGACCTGGCAGCACTGATTGCTCGCCGCCGCCCTGCTGTCCCGATAGATGGTGATGCCGCTATAGGTGCCGCTGGTGGATTGAGAAAGATCGACCTCCGCTCCACCGTTGATATCCATCGTCGCGAAACTGTTCGCGTTATTGGGCGTCGTGCTGGTCAGCACGAAAGTGCAGCCCATGCAGGTAAGATGGCCCTGAGCGCCAACTTGCAGGCCCGCATTATTCGCCCCATTGGCCAGGTAGTAGACGCCCGGCTTCAGCGTCAGGGTGCCTTGGACATTGATCGTTCCATAGCAGCCAGGCGGATAAAGAGACCCACTAATATCATTAACCGGCGGATCGCTCGATGCGATGCTTATGACATTCCAATTGCTGCCGTTCTTGCACTTCCCATTGGAAACATCGTTGGTGCTCGGGTCAAGATTGGTGCCCGCAAACGGATCGGTCAGCGCTGCATGATTGGGCATGAGCATGGTGCCAGCGGCATAGGCGGTAGATGAGGGGATTCCACCCATAGCTACGATGGGCGAAACCTTCACGGTCGGCTGGCCGTTCACGTTGACCGCACTGCTGCTGATCGAGTTGGTCCCCGCGCCGCATCCCAGATCGAGGGTCGAGTTGCCTGCAAAGGTGATCCCGGTGTTGTTGCCACTCTCCTTGGCAAGGAAACATACCTTGCCATCGGAAACGACCGCCGCCCGGGCCTCAGCGGCCACGGTGGACGTAGACATGCCAAACAGGGCCATCAAGGCCGTGGGCTGAGTGCTGGCCAAACGGACATACATTGCCGAGGTGTAAGTGGTGCCACCACTGGTAGTATAAGACCCCGGCGTGATCGTGGACGTGGCTCCGGGGACAAGAGCGTTCTGCGTCAACGCCTTGTTCGCCTGAGCCGTCGCAGCGCTATTGCCCTGGCTCTGATAGAGCGAATAGGCGCCTGCCATCGCCGCGGAGTCGGCCTCCCGCTGCAATTCCCGCTTCACATGCGAAAGCTGCATGGTGTGGACACCAAGCCCCGCCGCGCCGATCATGACGGGAAGCGCCAGCGCCGTCAGCATGAGCGCATTGCCCCGCGCGTCGGACCAAAGCGTGCGAAGACGGGACAAGCAATTGAGCAATGGCATCGTCAGCTCCTCGGCTTTAGCTCGTGACATAGGCTCTGCGCGTTTCGGACAGCGCGATCGTCTTGCTTCCAAGCAGGAAGTTGATGGTGACATTGTAGCCCATCGTTATGGTCACATAGTTGGGCTTCGAACTGGTCGTGAACGTGACGGTCGGCGCAACGATGTTGGCCGAGTTCATCCCGAACTGCTTTGACGCTATTCTTGCCTGTATGTCGGCCTCACTGGGCTTTGGCCACGTCGTTGCATAACGCGCGGCATCCTCGACGGTGCTCCTGAGCCCCGCCTGCGCATAAAAGAGTATCCCCAGCGCCGGGATCCCGATCAGCATGCCCAGCAGGACTGGCGCTACCAGCGCGAATTCCAGCACACCGGCGCCACGGCAATCGCACGCAAGCTGACGGAGAAGGCGAAAAAACCGTGTCATTGGATTCTCAGGACTCCGGTCGCGGAAATCGGCACGACGCCATTCGAGTTGGCCAGCATCTTCGCCAGCGAACCGAGCGCAAAGGATGGCGTGAAGGTCGTTGAAATCTGAATCTGCGTGTAGCGAGCGGTTTCGCCGGAGGCGCAGGGGTTGGCATGGGTGGTCCAGGTTGTCGCCGTGCCCCCGCACTCAAGTGTCTGGGTGACTGTCACGGCACTGGTCGGCACATTCGCCTGCGCTGCCGCCTGCGCCTGAATGTCGGTTGCGACAACGTCCGTGCCGCCCATCCATGACATCTCCAGACCGCGATTGACGGCTTGTTGGATTTTCATCTTGGCCGCGCCGTAACGGGCCGCATCGACCGTGCCCATGAGGATGATGGCCAGGAACGGCGCGACCAGCGCCGTTTCTACAAGGGCGATGCCTGATGTGTCGGCCCGGAAAGCGGTCAACAACGCCCGGACGGACGCCCGATCGGCGGCAGACGTGGGACAACGCGGCGAATCAGCGCTCGCCTCGCTGCACGACAATCGGCCAAACATAGAAGGACGCATTGAAAATCCCCTTCGCTCGGGGATTTTCTACTCAACACATGCTGTTCATTTGCCTAAACAACATGGTTAATCATCTGCTAAGGTGCTGTTTATGCTTCGGTATATATCCGACGGCATATTAATTAACAGTAAAGAGGCGAGGGAAATATGAAGGCATGGCTGTTCGTTGCAGGCGCTCTTCTGCTCGCGGGTTGCGGCCGGAAGGAAGACATGGGTGAACATCGTGCGAAAGATACGCCAGTCGCGGAAACGCCCATTTTGAACCAGCAGGCGGATCATGACGAACCAGCAAATGTCGCCGACGCGCCAACCCCGCAACCTCCCCCGGAAAGAGTGAATACCGCACCGCTCAGCAACGAAACGCGCTATCGCGCTCTGGGAACCGAACCCTTTTGGGCGGTAACGGTCAAAGGCTCGGTTGCCACGCTGGAGCGCCCGGACAAGGCGCCCGTTCATGTCTCCGTCAACCGGACGGATGACGGTCGCGCCGTGCGGTATCTGGCGGACGGATTTTCAATGACCGTGACGGACGGACCATGCAACGACGGCATGAGCGATGCGCATTGGGCCGATCGCGTCGCGCTGTCTTTTGGCGAAGGAACTTTGAAGGGCTGCGGCGGAGTGCGCGAAGACTTCTAATCCGTCCGCATCGCCTCTGCCACCAGAGCTTCGGCCTCCATTAGCAAGGCATCTTCGGCCGCCGCCTGCGCCACTTGTTCGCGGCCGATCAGGATCAGTACCGGCACCGCCAGCGGGCTTACTCTATCCAGATCGATATGCAGCATCGTTGCCGAAGCGCGATCGATCAGGTCGCCCAGCCGCCCGACATCCGTCATGCGCGCGCGGGCGTCGGCCCAAGCCGCCTTCAACAGCAAATGATCCGGCTGATATTTACGCAGCACGTCATAGATGAGGTCAGTCGAGAAAGTGACCTGTCGCCCGGTCTTTCGCTTGCCGGGATGCTGACGTTCGATCAGGCCCGCGATGACGGCGACGTCCCGGAACGCGCGTTTCAACAGGCTCGATTGTTCGACCCATTCGATAAATTCATGATCCAGAATGTCGGCGGAAAACAGGCTCTGCGGGTCCGTCACGGGTTTCAGCCCGTAGACGGCGAGCGCATAGTCATTGGATACGAAACCAAGCGGCATCAAACCCTGCGCATCCATCCGGCGGGTGAGCAGCATGCCGAGCGACTGATGCGCATTCCATCCTTCAAAGCTGTAGCAGATCAGATAATGCCGCCCTTCATGCGGGAAGGTTTCAATCAGCAGCTGCCCCGGCTCAGGCAGGGCTGAGCGATATTTCTGCACCTCCAACCACTCCCGCACATCGTCGGGAAAGCGGTGCCATTCTTCCGGCTCGGCCAGGAAGTGCCGCACCCGGTCGGCAAGCCGCGTCGACATCGCCATGCGCGTGCCACCCCATGCCGGGACCCGCGCCTGCTTCGACGTCGCCCGCACGACCAGGTCGGTAACATCCATCCGCACCACCTCCAGCGCGAGGCCGGAAAAGAAGAAACTGTCGCCCGGCCGCAGCGTAGCGGCGAAGCCCTCCTCCACTGTGCCGAGCTTGCGGCCATTGGCGAAACGCACGTCCAGCACCGGCTGGTCGACGATGATCCCGGCATTCATGCGGTGCTGCTGAATGAAGCGGGGATGGGACACGCGCCATATCCCGTCCGCATCGTGGGTCAGCCGCTTGAATCGGTCATAGGCGCGCAAGGCATAGCCGCCCCCTTCGATAAAATGCAGGACGTTGGCGAACCCCTCATCGGTGAGCGCACTATAGGGCGTGGCCGACCGGATTTCCTCCAGCAACTCTTGTTCCGCGAACGGCGCGGCGCAGGCGAGCGCCATCACATGCTGCGCCAAAACGTCGAGGCTGCCGGTACGAAAGTCATCGGCATCCCGCTCCCCCGCCTCCACGGCGTCAAGTGCCGCACGCGCCTCCAGATATTCGAAGCGGTTGCCGGGAATGATGATGGCTTCGCTCGGTTGGTCCAGCCGGTGATTGGCGCGACCGATGCGCTGGAGCAGGCGGGACGATCCCTTGGGCGCGCCCATCTGGATCACGCAATCGACATTGCCCCAATCAACGCCCAGGTCGAGGCTCGCGGTCGCGACGAGGGCGCGAAGCCTGCCATCGGCCATCGCATTTTCCACCTTGCGCCGAGCCTCCACCGACAGGCTGCCATGATGTATGCCGATCGGCAGGTTCGCGTCGTTCGCGGTCCAAAGCTCCTGGAAGATAAGCTCGGCAAGCCCCCGCGTGTTGCAGAAGACCAGCGTCGTCTGCCGCCGCTCGATTTCGGCCATGACCTGCTTGGCGGCATATTTGCCGGAATGGCCTGACCAAGGGATGCGCCCTTCCGGGATCAGGATCGTGACCTCGGGATCAGCGCCCTGCTCCCCCATGACCGGCGTCACACTGTTGATGTCACCGTCGGGCGCGAGCCAGGCCCGATAGGCGTCGACATCCGCCACGGTCGCGGACAGTGCAACACGGCGCAGTCCGGGATTGATCCTCTGCAAACGCGCGAGCGACAGGCTGAGCAGATCGCCGCGCTTTTGGGTGGCGAAGGCGTGGACCTCATCAATGATCACCGTCTTGAGCTGCGCGAACATCAGGAAGCTGTCGGGATAGCTCAAGAGCAGCGATAGCGATTCGGGCGTGGTCAGCAGGATCTGCGGCGGCCGCGCCCGCTGCCGCGCCTTGCGATCCGAAGGCGTGTCGCCGGTGCGCGTCTCGACCCGGATCGGCAGGTCCATCTCCTCGATCGGGGTAAGGAGATTGCGCCGCACATCGACCGCCAACGCCTTCAGCGGCGACACATAGAGGGTGTGCAGCCCCTCGGCCGCTTCTTCAATGAGGTCGACAAGCGTCGGCAGGAACCCCGCCAATGTCTTGCCCGCGCCCGTTGGTGCGACGAGCAGGGCATGATCCCTTGCCCTTGCGGCTGCCAGCATGTCCATCTGATGGCTGCGCGGCGACCATCCGCGCGCGGTGAACCATTGCTCCAGCGGTTCGGGAAGGCGTTGGTTCATATCGATGAATGTAGGAACGCGCACCGCCCCTGTCACGATCCCGGCGCAATGTCATGGCGATAACATAATTGCCGGAATGGCTGGTCTCTTTCCCTTCGAAAGGCGTTACACTCCAGGCATCATAAAAAGGCGGCAAAGGCCGCAAACGCAGGAGAAACAGCGATGACCGGCGAGACAGAGGCCGACCTTTCAGGCGCCGAGCCCCCGCGCAAGCACCGCCGTGCCAAGCCACCCATCATGGAAATCGGTGGACGCAAGCTGAAGCCCGCGACGCTGATGATGGGCCATGGCTATGACCCGATGCTATCGGAAGGATCGCTGAAGCCGCCCATCTTCCTCACCTCGACCTTCGCCTTCGAAAGCGCCGCCGCAGGCAAGCGGCACTTCGAAGGCGTCACCGGGATCAGGCCCGGCGGCGCGGAAGGGTTGGTCTATTCCCGCTTCAACGGCCCCAATCAGGAAATCGCCGAAGACCGGCTGGCGGTGTGGGAAGAAGCGGAAGACGCCCTGCTTTTTTCCAGCGGCATGTCGGCAATCGCGACCACGCTGCTCGCCCTCGTCCAGCCCGGCGATGTGATCGTCCATTCCGCCCCGCTTTATGCCGCGACCGAATCGCTGATCGGCCGCATTCTCGGCAAGTTCGGGGTGCAATGGCTCGATTTCCCCGCCGGTTCGACGGAGGAGGAAATCAGCGCCGTCATGGAGCGGGCAAAGTCGCTCGGCCGCGTCGCGCTCATCTATCTGGAGAGCCCGGCCAACCCCACCAATGTGCTCGTGGATGTGGAGGCGGTCGTGGCCCGCCGCGACCATCTCTTCGCCGGAGAGGCGCATTTGCCCCCGGTTGCGATCGACAACACCTTCCTCGGCCCGCTCTGGCACCACCCGCTGGCCCATGGCGCGGACCTGGTCATCTACAGCCTCACCAAATATGCGGGCGGCCATAGCGACCTTGTGGCGGGCGGGGTTCTGGGGCCAAAAGACCTCATCAACACCATCCGGCTGATGCGCAATACGATCGGCACGATCCTCGACCCGCACAGCGCCTGGATGCTCCTGCGCAGTCTCGAAACCTTAGAACTGCGGATGAGCCGGGCTGGCGAAAATGCGGCGAAGGTCTGCGCCTGGCTGAAAGACCAGCCGCAGGTGGAAAAGGTCGTCTATCTTGGCTTCCCCGAAACGGAACGTCAGGCGGATATCTACAACCGCCACTGCACGGGCGCGGGATCGACCTTCTCGCTTTATCTTAAGGGTGGTGAGGCTGAGGCTTTCGCCTTCCTCGATGCGCTGAAGATCGCCAAGCTGGCCGTCAGCCTTGGCGGCACGGAGACGCTCGCCAGCCACCCGGCGGCCATGACGCACCTGTCCGTGCCCGCCGAGCGCAAGAAGGCTCTGGCGATCACCGACAATATGGTGCGCATCTCGATCGGCTGCGAGGATGCCGATGACCTGATCGCAGACTTCGCACAGGCGCTGCAGGCCGTGGGATGAGCGGCAGTCGTCCTGTCGTCCTGGTTGGACAGCCACTGCTGGCGCCGTTGCTGAATATCCTTTCATCCTTCTATGACGCCCGGCCGTTGTGGGAGGATGAAGGTGCCCAGCGGCGAGCCGACGCCAAGGCCATAGTCTGGGCTGGCGAATTCCCGCTTTCCGCTGCTCTGCTCGACGCCATGCCGCAGCTCGGCCTCATCGCCTGCTTCACTGTCGGCTATGACGGCATCGATCTGGAGGAAGCAGGGAGGCGCGGCATAGCCGTCACGCATGGCGCGGATGCCAATGCCGAGGACGTCGCGGACCATGCGATCGGCCTGATGCTCGCGCATCGCCGCGCGATCGTTGAAGGCGACCGGCAATTGCGCGCGGGCCTTTGGACAGCCGAATCAGACCGGCTTACCCGTTCCATGAATCAGGCCCGGCTTGGCATCGTCGGCATGGGCCATATCGGGCAAGCGGTCGCCCGGCGAGCGGAAGCGATGCGGATGCAGATCGGCTGGTGGGGTCCGCGCGACAAGCCCGGCTTGCCCTGGCCGCGATCCGAAAGCCTGAAGACTCTGGCCCAGGACAGCGACATATTGCTGGTCGCCGCCCGCGCCGACAGCAGCAATCGCGGGATGATCAGTGCCGACGTCATGGATGCACTCGGCCCGGATGGGCTGTTCGTCAACGTCGCGCGCGGGCAACTGGTAGACGAAGAGGCCTTGAGGCGGGCTTTGCGTCAGGGAAGACTGGGCGGAGCGGCGCTGGATGTGTTCCAGCAGGAACCTACCCCCGCCGACCTCTGGAAGGATGTGCCCAACTGCGTCCTGACGCCACATATCGGCGGCGCCACGCAGCAAGCGGTCGCGCGCATGGCCGCGATGGTGTTGGCGAATCTGGAAGCCTTCTTCGCGGGAAAAGCTCTACCCAACCGGGTCGGTTTTCACTGACCCTGCACCTAGAGCATGATTCGATCAGACTCGATCGGATCATGCTCTTTTTGTCTTGTGTTTTCCGCATTTTCCGAGCCAGCAGATGATGCCATCTGCTTCGAAAATGCTCTAGGCCCAGTCCACCCGCGTCCACCCGCGCTTCGCCGCCAGTCTGGCGAGCGGCTTATGCGGATTGGAAGCGAAAGGCATGTCGGCGAATTCCAGCATGGGCGCATCGGACACATGGTCGGAATAAGCCCGGATCTGCGCATGGTCACGGTCGATCGCTTCCGCCGCCATCCACGCCTTGATCATCCGCAGCTTGCCGGTGTCGTAGCAATTCTCGCCCGCAATCTTCGCGCGCACATAACGCAGGTCCTGGCTCAAATGGTCGGTCGCGATCACCGCGTCAAACCCCAGCCTGCGGGCGATCGGCTCCACATACAGGCGGTAGGATGCGGTGGCGAGCACCAGCCGGTATCCATCGGCCTTGTCGCGTGCGATCTGGTCGAGGGCGCCCATGCGGACATTGGTCGCAACAACCTTCGCGGCATAGCTTTCAACATGCGGCATCAGCCTGGCGCGCTCGACATTGAAACCGATCATCAGCGCCTGATTCAGCTCCTTCAGTCGCTGCCGACTGATGAGCCTCATCACATAGGCGAGCATCAACAGGATGACGCAGGGCAGCAGCACCAGCCGCCATGGGGCCAGGCCTTTGGAAACATGTATTAGGAAGCCCGTATAGGTGCCCGAAAAGGTCACTGTGCGGTCCATATCGTATATTGCCAGACGGTGCGTCATGCCGTTTCCGAAACTTTTGCGCCTTGCTATCGTTCTGCCGTGCGGATGGGCCGTTTCGGCTTGCCGTGCAACCGATAATGGACCACTAAACCGCCTTGATGAACAAAGCCGCCGATCTTACCGAAGAAACGCGCGATGGCGGTGCTGTCATTCGGCTTCTCGGGCATTTTTCCATTGCCTGCCTGGGCGATCTGCCCGCCCGCCTCGACGCGGTGGCGGGGCCGGTCGCTGCCATCGACCTGTCCGGCATCGACCATATGGACACGATCGGCGCCTGGACGGTCCACCGTACCGCGAAAAGACTGAGTTGCGAGCTTACCGGCGGCAATGAAGATGCCCGGCGCCTGATCGAGGCCGTGGGCAAGCTGGACGAGCCAGTCAACATCAGGCCCGACTATGTTCCCCCGTTGCAGCGCGTGGTCGGTCAGATCGGCGAAGCGGTGTTCAACTCCTTCACCACGCTTCTCGGCCTCCTCGGCTTTTTCGGCGCGACCTTGGTGGCGAGTTGGAACGTCATCCGGCACCCCAGCAAGTTCCGCGTCAACGCCGTGGTGCAGAGGTTCGAGGTCGTCGGCGTCTCCGCGCTCGGCATCATCGGCCTCATGAGCTTCCTGATCGGGATCGTCATAGCCCAGCAGGGATCGGTGCAGTTGCGCCAGTTCGGCATGGAGATGCTGACGATCAACCTCGTCGGCCGCCTGACCTTCCGCGAACTCGGTGTGCTGATGACGGCGATCATGGTCGCGGGCCGATCCGGCTCAGCCTTCGCCGCGCAGCTCGGCACCATGAAGCTGACCGAGGAAGTGGACGCGATGCGCACCATCGGCGTGTCGCCCATGGAGGCGCTGGTGCTGCCCCGGACACTGGCGGTTGTCATCATGATGCCGCTGCTTGGCTTCTATTCCTCCATCGTCGCGGTGATCGGCGGCGGGTTCCTGTGCGCCGTCTCGCTCGACATCCCGCCGATCACCTTCATCCAGCGCTTGCGAGAGGTGGTGCCGATCACAGACCTTTGGGTTGGCCTGCTCAAGGCCCCCGTCTTCGGTATCATCATCGCGCTTTCCGGCTGCTTCCAGGGGATGCAGGTGAAGGGTAATGCTGAGGAAGTCGGGCTGCGAACCACGGCTGCCGTTGTCCAGGCGATCTTTTTGGTGATTGTGATCGATGCGTTTTTCGCTGTCTTCTTCACTTGGCTAGGGTGGAACTGATGGCCGAGGAAGAAGAAGCGGCCGCCGAAGAGGCGCGCGTCGACAATGCCGTCGCAAGAAGCGAAATCGCCATCTCCGTCAGGGGCCTTAAGAACAGCTTCGGCGATCAGGTCGTGCATGAAAATCTCGACCTCGACGTGCGTAAGGGCGAGATATTGGGCGTCGTCGGCGGCTCGGGCACCGGCAAATCGGTATTGATGCGCTCGATCATCGGCCTCCAGACACCTGACGAAGGCGAAATCCACGTATTTGGCGAATCGATGATCGGCCGCCTGGATGACGAGGCGCTGGCCATCCGCAAGCGTTGGGGCGTGTTGTTCCAAGGCGGCGCGCTCTTCTCCACCCTTACGGTGGCTGAAAATGTCGAGGTGCCGATCCGCGAATATTATCCCAATATCGGGCCGCAACTGCGCGACGAGATCGCCGCCTACAAGATCCGGCTGACGGGTCTCCCCGCCGAAGCTGGTCCTAAATATCCCGCCGAGCTTTCAGGCGGCATGAAGAAGCGGGCGGGCCTAGCCCGCGCGCTGGCGCTCGACCCCGACCTGCTGTTTCTTGACGAACCGACTGCCGGACTCGACCCGATCGGCGCAGCGGCGTTCGACGATCAGACGCGCAAGCTTCAACAGACGCTTGGCCTCACCGTCTTCCTCATTACCCATGACCTCGACACGCTATATTCCATCTGCGACCGCGTAGCGGTGCTGGCGGACAGAAAGGTCATCGCGGTCGGCACCATTGATGAGCTATTGGCGACCGATCACCCCTGGATTCAGGAATATTTCAACGGTCCTCGCGGCCGCGCCGCCACGGCGGCCGTGACCCGCGAACGGGAAAAGACGGCGGCACAGCCATCGGACGGAAGGCGATAATATAATGGAAACCCGCTCCAACCATGTGCTGGTGGGCACGGTCACATTGCTGCTGCTGGCAGCGATCATGATCGCCGCCTTCTGGTTCTCTCGCCTCTCCGAAGGCGACAACATGGAATATGACATCTTCTTCAAACAGTCGGTGAACGGCCTCGCCAAGGGGTCGAGCGTCAATTATTCCGGCGTTCCTTCCGGACAGGTCGAAAAGATCGAGCTGTGGAAACGCGACCCCAGCTTCGTAAAGGTGCGCATCTCCGTGAAGGAAGGCACGCCCGTTCTTCAAGGCACCACCGCCACCATCGCGGGCGTCGGCTTCACCGGCGTCAGCGAGATCGTGCTGGACGGCGCCGTAAAGGGTGCGCCGCCCATCGGCTGCCCCGAAGAAAATCCCCTGTCCGCCTGTCCTGACGGCATTCCGGTCATTCCGACCAAGCCAGGGGCGCTTGGCGAACTGTTGAACAACGCGCCGCAACTGCTGGAGCGGCTCTCGACACTGACGGAGCGTCTGACCGAACTGCTCAACGACAAGAATCAGCAATCGATCGCGGGCATCCTCGCCAATGTCGAACGTGTGTCGGGCGCCCTCGCCGATCGCAGCCCAGAGATTGCAGCCACCCTTGCCGAAGCGCGCATCGCGGTCCAGCGCACGGGCATCGCGGCGGAACAGATCGGCAAGCTCGCCGCGACCACCGACTCGATGCTGACCGACGAAGGCAAGCCGCTGATGGCCGACTTGCGCAGGAGCGTGCAGTCCGCGACCCGCAGCATCGAAACGCTCGACAAGACGATCGCCGAAGCACAACCGGGCGTGCGTGCGTTCAGCAACCAGACCATGCCTGAAGTCAATCAGCTGGTCCGCGACCTGCGGGAAATGTCGCGCGCCTTCCGCGGCGTTGCCGAAAAACTTGATCAACAGGGCGCGGGGTCGATCGTTGGATCGCCCAAACTGCCCGATTACAAGCGATGAGAGGGACCGCGATGACGTTCCACAAGAAACCTGCCGCCCTTCCCATCATGCTGGCGCTCGCCGCAGCACTGTCGGGCTGCGTTTCCTTCGGCGGGAAGCCGCCCGAACGGCTGCTGTCACTTGACGCGGCGCAGAAGGTCGCTCCCGGCACACTCCGCAGCGCGACCGCAGGGACAACCATCACGGTCGCCGATCCGGAGGCGCCCAAGCTCCTCGACACGGTACGCGTGCCGGTGCGCACATCGCCCACATCGATCGCCTATGTCACCAAGGTGCAGTGGGCCGATACGCCGCGTCATCTGTTTCAGAAGCTGCTGTCCGAAACGATCGCCGCCAGCAGCAACCGCATCGTGCTCGATCCGGGGCAATATTCGGCGGATGCAGGTCAACGCCTGATGGGTGAGTTGGTCGACTTCGGGCTGGATGAAGCAAGCAACAGCGCCGTGGTCACCTATGACGCTATCCTTGCGGGACCGGGCGGGACCGCGATCGCACGGCAGCGCTTCACGGCGAGCGCTCCCATAGGCGGCAAGATCGATGCGACGACCATCGGCGCTCCACTCAACAGCGCCGCTAACAAGGTGGCTGCCGACGTCGCGGCATGGCTGGCGGCCAGCGGGCGCTAAGGGACGACACGCCATGCCGAACCTGTGTCGGCATGGCGCATTCCGCCTTAGTCGAGGCTCTTGCTCACCTGCTCGGTGACGTCCTTCGACAGGCCCGGTTGACCCAAGATCCTCTGTAACTCGCCCCGCATCAGGGCGGCCCTGCCGTCATCGAAGCGCCGCCACCGCCCCAGCGGCGGCACCAGCCGCGCGGCGGTCTGCGGATTGAGCTTGTCGAGCGCGATGATGCAGTCGGCAACAAGCCGATAGCCCTTGCCCGATCGGTGATGGAACGCCCACTGGTTACCGGCGAACGCGCCAAAAAGCGAACGGACCCGGTTGGGATTGGCCAGGGTGAAATCGGGATGCCGCCCCAGTTCCTCCACCAGATCGACGGTATCAGGGTGGGAAGCAAAAGCCTGCGTCTGGAACCACTTGTCCAGCGTCAGTGGATCATCCCTGTAGCGGTTATAGAAGATGTCGAGCGCCGCCTCCCGCGCGTCGCTGCGACCGTTGGCAAGGGTCGCGAGAGCCGATTGCCGCTCCGTCATGTTATCGGCTTCGTCAAATTGGGAGAAGGCCAGCGCCGCCCCATCCGCCGCGCCTGAAGCGACCAGATAGACCAGGGCGCCGTTGCGCAGCTTGCGCGCGCCCTTCGCCGCCGAGGAAAGTGAAAAGCCGTTCGCCCTGTTTCGCGCGTGCACGTCGCGCCAGAGGTGCTCCAACTCGCGGCCGATCCGGCGCTGCAACGCATCGCGTGCTTCATGGATGGCATCAGGATCGACCTGAACCATCTGATCGCCCAGATAGGCCTCGCTCGGCAGTCGAATGGCTTCCGCGATGAACGCCCCATCAAGATGCGGGGCGGTGACGGTATCCCGGATCGCCGTGATGATTGCCGCCGCGTCCACCGCTTGCCCGGCCACATAGCCGACCAAGGCATTGACCATCAACTGCTGCATCGCTTCATAGCGGGCAAACGGATCGTCATCATGCGCGGACAGGAAAGCCAGATCGGCCTGGCTCCTGTCCGTCTCGACGACCACCGGCGCTGAGAAGCCACGATTGATCGACAGTATCGGCGCAGCAACACAGTTCTTGAAGGTGAAGCGCTGCTGCTTCTCCGTCAGCATCAACAACGTTTCCCCCGCACTTCCGCCGCTACCGCGATCGAACAAGGCTGTCCGAAGCGGGAGGGCGAACGGAAGCTTTTCCGGCTGCCCCGGCGTCGGCGGCGTGTTCTGCTCCAACAGCAGCTCAGCGGTTTGGGTAACGGGGTCATGCGTCAGGCTCGCCCGGACATGCGGCGTTCCGGCCTGCTCATACCAGCGGCGGAACTGGGTAAGGTCCACCCCGCCCCCCTCTTCCATCGCCCGGACGAAATCCTCGCACGTCGCCGCCTCGCCATCGTGCCGCTCGAAATAGAGGTCGGTCGCGGTGCGGAAGCGATCTGGCCCCAGCATCAGCGCGATCATCCTGATCAGTTCAGCGCCCTTGTTGTAGATGGTCGCCGTATAGAAGTTGCTGATTTCCATGTAGGATTCCGGCCTGACCGGATGAGCAAGCGGACCTGCATCTTCCTGAAACTGCGCGGCGCGCAGCACCCACACGTCCTCGATGCGTTTGACCGCCTCGCTCCCCATATCCGCCGAGAAGTTCTGATCGCGAAAGACGGTGAACCCTTCCTTCAACGACAACTGGAACCAGTCCCGACAAGTGACGCGATTTCCTGACCAGTTGTGGAAATATTCATGCGCCACTACGCCTTCGACGGCGTCATAATCGGCATCCGTCGCGGTCTCGGGATCGGCGAGAATGTAGCGCGAATTGAATATGTTAAGGCCCTTATTCTCCATCGCGCCGAAGTTGAAGTCTGCCACGGCGACGATGTTGAAGACGTTTAGGTCATATTCGCGGCCATAGACGCGCTCGTCCCAAGCCATGCTGTTCTTCAACGCCTGCATGGCGTGGCCCGTGCGCGGCAAGTCGGCTTCCTTCACCCAGATGCCCAGCTTCACCTCGCGCCCACTCATCGTCACGAAGCTGTCGCTGTTGCAGGCAAGGTCGCCCGCAACCAACGCGAAGAGATAGCAGGGCTTGGGATATGGATCGGTCCAGCGTGCCCAATGCCGCCCACCGGAGAGTTCGCCCTGCCCGACCGGATCACTGTTGGAAAGCAGGATCGGATAGCGCGCCTTTTCCGCCTCCATTCGAACGGAATAGCGGGAGAGGATGTCCGGTCGATCCGGGAAGAAGGTGATCCGACGAAATCCCTCCGCCTCACATTGGGTGCAAAGCAGTCCGCCGCTGGCATAAAGGCCCATCAGCTTGCTGTTATGTTCAGGAGCAAGCTCCACCAGCGTTTCCACCTGATGAACCCCACCCGAAAGCGGGATGACCAAGGCGCCGCCATCCATCTTCCACTCGTCAGGGCCGAGGGCGCGGCCGTCCACCTTCACCTCGAGGGGCGTCAGTTCATTTCCGTCCAGCCTCAGCGCGCGATCATGCGCACCATTGCGGCTGACGCTCAGCCTTGCCCTTACCGTCGTGCGCGCGGGGTCCAAAAGGAAGTCCAGCTCAATCTCGGGGACGAGCCAGTCGGGCGGCCTATAGTCCTGACGTCGAACGACAATGGGCGCGGAAGCATTTGCGGATTGTATGTCAGCCATCGCGGCAATCTAGAGCATTTTCCAGGCAGGTGGTATCACCCGCTCGCCCGGAAAATGCGGAAAACAAGAGTTAAACCGAGCATTTCCGAGGCAAGGCGGCGTGCCTGCCGACTCAGACAGCGCCGCAATAAAAATAGAGCATGATCCCATGCAGTTTTGATCGGGTCATGCTCTGAGCAAGACCCTCGTCAGATGCCAGTGGCGCGCGGCGGATCATGCCACGCTTGCCTGTTCAGATACGCTCGCCGGACAGGCGCTGGCACAGCATGTCGAGCTGGTCGAGCGTCGAATAACGCAACGACAGCGTGCCGCCCGCGCCCTCCCCATGTCCAATGTCCACTTTGACGCCAAGAATATCGGCAAGATGCTGTTCGAGCGCCGCGATATCGGGATCCTTGCTGACCAGTCCCGACGAGGCCCGGCCTCGCGGCGCCGCCCCTTCCCCCTTTTTCGAGCGGCGCACCAAGTCCTCGGTATCGCGCACCGACAGGCCCTTGGCCTCCACGGTCTTCGCCAGCGTCTCGCAATCCGGCGCACCGATCAGCGCCCGGGCGTGGCCCATGGACAGCTTCTGCTCAACGACTTGTTGCCGCACAGAGGCCGGAAGATCGAGCAGCCGGATAAGATTGGCGATGTGGCTGCGCGATTTACCAACGATACGCCCTAGCGCTTCCTGGCTATGATTGAAGTCCGCAATCAGCTTGCGATAGGCTTCCGCCTCTTCGATCGGGTTCAGGTCTTCGCGCTGGATATTCTCGACCAGCGCGATTTCCAGCGTTTCAGCTTCGTCAAAATCGCGGACAATCGCCGGAATTCGGTGCAATTGCGCGCGCTGCGCCGCCCGCCACCGTCGCTCCCCCGCAACGATCTGAAATCCCCCGCCATGGGGGCGCACGATGATCGGCTGGATAACGCCACGCTTCCCGATGCTGTCCGCCAGCTCGGCCAAGGCACCTTCGTCAAAATGACGGCGAGGCTGCTCCGGATGCGGCTGGATCAAAGCGACTTCGATGCTCTGAATAGCCTTGGTCGAAGCGGAAACGGCCTGTGGTGCGACCGGCTCTTCTCTCGTTACGTCGCCCAGCAGCGCTGAAAGGCCCCGTCCCAGTCCATGGGGACGCTTGATAACCTTCAGCTTTTCATCATTCTCGTTGCTCAAGCCGCAACCTCCTGTGGGGGCAGACGCGAAATCAGTTCACGGGCGAGGCGCATATAGGCCTCCGAACCAGAACACCGGAAGTCGTAGATGAGCGCCGGAACGCCATGGCTTGGCGCTTCCGAGAGCCGAACGTTCCGCGGAATAACCGTCGAGAACACCAAGTCGCCCAGACAGGCCCGCACATCGTCCGCGACCTGATCTGTGAGGCGATTACGCCGATCATACATGGTCAGCGCCACACCCATGATCGAAAGCCCCGGATTGAAGCGGCCGCGAATGCGCTCCACCGTTTGCAACAGCTGGGACAGGCCTTCCAGCGCGAAGAATTCACACTGAAGCGGAACGAGCAAGGATTGGGCAGCCACCATAGCATTGATGGTCAGAAGGCCGAGCGAAGGCGGACAATCGATGAGGCAGATATCCCACCTTCCCGCTTGCGCTTCGCTGAGAACCCGCTCCAGTCGATGGGTACGTTCTTCATATTCGATCAGCTCGATCTCGGCCCCAGACAAGTCCTGCGTCGCCGCGATGATGTCGAGTTTAGGCACGCGGGTCGGCAGGATCGCATCCTCAATGGCGCAATTCCCGACGAGCAAGTCGTAGCTCGACCAGGTACGATCGGATTGATGGACCCCCAATCCTGTCGAAGCATTTCCCTGGGGATCAAGGTCGATCAACAACACTCTCAGGCCAGTAGCGGCAAGCCCGGTTGCCAAGTTGATCGCCGTTGTGGTCTTCCCCACCCCACCCTTTTGATTCGCAATGGCGATACGGATCATTTGCGACCTTTCTTGCCCTTTGGCGCTACCGACTGCGCTATGATGATTGCGCTTTCCGGGTCGGTGATGCTGCGTTCCACGTGAAACACACCTTGCCACGAGGATCGCGCCGCCTCCAGTTCATTCTGCGCATTACGCCCCTTTGGCAACACCCAAAGGGTTCGATTATCGGACAAATGGAGCGCCGAGGGGAAGAGGCGCTCCAACGGCGCGTAAGCGCGCGCACTGATTACCGCCGCCGCCTTTGAGGAAGCACCTTCCACCCGTCCGCCGTAAACTTGGGCATTCTTGATGCCGACACTGTCGATCACCTCATTCAGGAAATCTATTCTCTTACGCCGCGATTCTATCATCAGCACGGGCCGGTCGCTCAAGATGGCGATCACGATTGCGGGCAAACCCGCTCCCGATCCGAGGTCGATCCAAAGCCCCTCACCCGCGCTATCGGCCAATGTGAGAAGCTGAGCCGAATCCGCAATATGCCTCGCCCAGACATGATCACGCGTGGACTCTGCAATCAAATTCTGCTGATCCATCTCGGACAGCAAGATTTGCACATAGCCGTCCAGCTTCTCCCATGTTTCACGTGAAACGGGGAAATGCTGCTCCAGCCATGCCTTCGCTTCATCCTCCGTCATGCGGCTTGACGCCGAACATGTACCAGCAACGCCGCCAAAGCCGCTGGAGTAATGCCCCGAATGCGGCCCGCAGCCGCCAGCGTATCGGGGCGAGCCTTATCAAGCCTCTCGATCATCTCGCTCGACAGTCCACCGATTGCCCCGAAGTCAAAGTCGGCCGGGATCGACACCCGCTCGTCGCGACGCAAGGCAGCAATCTCTGCCGCTTGGCGTTCGAGATACGGAGCGTAATGAGCGTCCTCCAGGATTTCGTCTCGCACCCTCTCGTCCACTGATGTGAGCGACGGCGCCAAAGCGAACAGCAATTCCCGCTGGACTTCCGGAAACCGCGCCCATTCAAACAACGTTCTTCGCGAGCCATCCTGCCGGACATTCGCACCCGCGCGGGCAAGCTGAGTGGCGCTCACCTGCTGCCCCAGCTCCTCATCCACACTGGCGCGCTGCGAAGCCCGCCGATCATAATGAGCGAGCCGATCCTCGCCCAATATGCCATGCACCCGACCAACGTCTGCCAGCCTACTCCCGGCATTGTCCGCTCGAAGCCACAATCGATACTCCGCCCGCGCAGTCAGCATGCGATACGGCTCAGTCACGCCTTGCAGCACCAGGTCATCGACCATGACGCCGATATAACTGCTCGCCCGATCGAGGATCATCGGCGCATCACCCTTGGCACGCGCCGCCGCATTCACACCGGCGACCAGCCCTTGCGCCGCCGCTTCCTCATAGCCCGTGGTGCCATTTATCTGCCCTGCGCAGAACAGGCCGGGGACCTCTCGCATCTCCAGACTGTGGTCCAATGCGCGCGGATCGATATGATCATATTCGACCGCATAGCCCGGCACCACAATCTCGGCACGTTCCAGCCCCACCATCGACCTGACCATCTGCTCCTGTACATCGGCAGGCAGGGAGGTGCTGATCCCATTGGGATAAACCAGATGGCTTCCCAGCCCTTCCGGCTCCAGAAAGATCTGATGTCCGTCACGATCACCGAAGCGGATCACCTTATCCTCGATCGACGGGCAGTACCGAGGACCGCGCCCCTCGATCGCCCCGCTGAACAATGGTGACCGCCCCAGCCCCCCACGGATGATCGCGTGGGTCGCCTCATTGGTACGCGTGATCGCGCAGCTCAACTGAGGAAGCTGCCGCCCTGCAGAGATGGCGGACATGGTCCAATCGTCACCGTCAGACGGCTGCTCCTCCAGCACCCCCCAATTTATCGATCGCCCATCCAGCCTCGGCGGGGTCCCCGTCTTCAGCCGTGCGATGGGCAGGCCCAGCCCACGAAACTGAACTCCCAATACAGTTGCCGCCCGCTCCCCGGTTCGACCGCCCGTCAGCGTCTCCTCGCCCCGGAATAATTTGCCGCCCAGAAATGTGCCCGTTGCCAACACGATGGCTGGCGCGGACAAGCGGCGTCCGTCTGCCAGCTCCATCCCATCAACCTCACCATTCTTCAGCAGCAGCGCCGCAGCCTCACCCTCGATGATTTCGATCCCGCGCTGCGCATCGATCATGCGGTGAATGGCGGCCCGATAATGTGATCGATCGGCCTGCACGCGCGGCCCCTGAACGGCGGCGCCTTTGCTGCTGTTCAACATCCGATAATGTATCGCGGCAGCGTCGGCGGCACGCGCTATCAGGCCATCCAGCGCATCAACCTCGCGCACCAAATGACCTTTGCCTAAACCCCCGATCGCCGGGTTGCATGACATTGCCCCGACCGTTTCCTTTTCGAAGGTCAGAAGCGCGACCCGCGCGCCCTTGCGAGCAGCCGCAGCCGCCGCTTCGCACCCGGCATGGCCGCCGCCCACCACTATCACGTCAAAAGCTGTCTGCATGTCGGCGCCCTTATCAGAATTGGGGCCTCGCGGTCAAAACTGTTCCACGTGGAACAGCGGTCATTTGCCGATGCAAAATCCTGCAAAGAGCCGGTCGAGCATATGCTCGGTGCTTGCCCGCCCCGTCAGCGCGTCGATGGCCGCACGCGCATGGCGAAGCTCTTCAGCGACAATGAGAAGGTCCGACTGCGGCAAGGCGTTTTCCAAATGACCGACGAGCAGCGCAACACCCTCTCGCTGCCTTTCATGCAGGGCATATTCACTCTCTCCGGGCAGCAACGCCGCCGCTCGCTCCAGAAGCAATGCGACGAGAGCTTCCATTCCCTCGCCCGTGACCGCCGATATGGGTAGCCCTCTGGCCACCGCGTACCGGTCACATTGGGCAGCAACAATCATTGCGTCGGCGCGCGGTGCTTCATCCGGATCGCCAAGCCACAAAATGACGTCGGCACTGTCCAGCGCCGCGCGAGCCCGGTCCATGCCGATCGCCTCAATAACGTCCGATGCCCCGTCTCTCAAACCAGCGGTATCGGTGAACAGAAAAGCCGTGCCGCCAAGCGCTGCGGGCACCTCTATGCGGTCACGCGTCGTACCTGCGACATCGGACACGATCGCCGCCTCCCGCCCCACCAGTGCATTCAAAAGCGTGGACTTCCCCGCATTGGGCGGCCCTGCCAGCACCACCCGGATGCCATCCCGCAAACGCTCGGCCGAAGGGGCACTCAGTGCAGACCTCACATCCCCGATAAGCATAGCTATGCCCCAGCCGATACGTTCCTCGGCCCCATGTTCAGGCACATCATCCTCATCGGAAAAATCGAGCGCTGCCTCCGCCATGGCGGAAAGATCAAGCAAGCTCCTTTGCCACTGTTCCAGCCGACGAGAAAAATGCCCCTCGGACATGAGTAGAGCCGCGCGCCGTTGCTGCTGGGTTTCGGCGGCGAGAAGATCGGCCAGCCCCTCAACCTCATTGAGATCCATGCGCCCATTCATAAACGCCCGGCGGGTAAACTCACCCGGCTGGGCCTGCCGCACGCCTTCAAAGGACCTTAGCGCATCCTCCAGCCCCGCCACCACGGCCCGCCCGCCGTGGCAATGCAGCTCCGCCAGGTCTTCCCCGGTCGCAGTGCCAGGGCCAGTAAACCAGAGGATGAGCGCGCGATCGAGAGGCGCCCCGTTGCGCGGGTCTTTCAGCAAGGCCAGCCGCGCTCGCCGGGGTTCGGGAAGTTGCCCCGCAAGGCCCTGCAAGGCGGCAGCGGCAGCAGGGCCACTTATCCGAATGACCCCAATCCCTGCCGGTGGCGCACCACTCGACAGGGCGAAAATCGTATCTGCCATTAACGGATCAGGACTTGTCGCCATTCTTCCCAGCAACGCCAGAAAGGCCGATGTCCATCATCTGCCGGAACAGGCGCATCCCCGCATCCCCCAAGGGAGAGAAGCTTTTGAACATCGTTTCCATCTGTTCCGCGCTGGCGATGCCATCAAAGCTGTCCAGCATCGTTTTCACATATTTGTCGTGAATGGGCGTGACATCAGGCAGGCCCAAAAAGGCCCGCGCCTCCGTTGGGGTGCAATCTACGTCGACCGTTACTTTCATCCTGCGCACCTTCAATTGCCAGCGATCGTGGTCATGCCGCAACATGGCCCCTGAACGCAAATAATTTGGCCACAGCAGCGTTGGCGGTTCTGCAAAAGCCGCTTATCCTCAAACACAGTGCAGCGAACGAAAGGACATCCGCCATGGGATCATTTACGCCGATTTCGACCCTTGAGGGCGATGCGCAATTCGACACCTATGTCGCTCGACCCGACGGAACCCCGCGCGGGGCGATTATCGTCATTCAGGAAATCTTCGGCGTGAATGAAGGCATTCGCCGCAAATGCGACAATTGGGCCAGCCAAGGATATCTGGCGGTTTCTCCCGACCTGTTTTGGCGTGACACTGCGCATGTCGAACTGGATGCGGACGTTCCAGAACAATTTCAGGCAGCAATCGGCCACATGCAAAAGCTGAATCAGGACCTCGCCATCTATGACATTGAATCAGCGATCAAATTCGCTCGAGCCGAACTGAGTGGCACAGGCAAGGTCGGCGTGGTCGGCTATTGCCTTGGCGGGCGGCTGACTTTCATGGCGGCCTGCCGGACGGATGGCGACGCCTTTGTCGGCTATTATGGCGTGGGCATCGACAATCTTCTGGGCGAGCAGCATGCGATCGGCAAACCCGTCCTGCTGCACATCCCCACCGCTGACGGCTTCGTGCCACCGGCGGTCCAGAAGACTATGCATGACGGCCTGAAGGACAATCGCCACGTGACCCTTCACGATTATGAGGGGCTGGACCATGGCTTCGCCGCTGAAATGGGCGCGCGCCGGGTCGAGGAGGCCGCGCAACTGGCCGATCAGCGCACGACCGACTTCTTCGCCACGCATCTCTGACCGACGCGCCGCCCATGACACGAGCCTGGCGCATGATTGTCCGCGCGACCGGTGGTCCGGAGGTGATCGAGCGGGAGTATTTCGATCCCGCTCCTCCGGCCGAGGGTGAGGTGCTGATCGCTCAAGATGCAATCGGCTTGAACTTCATCGACACCTATCATCGGTCGGGCCTCTACGAAGCATCGCTCCCCCTCACCCTCGGCGTTGAAGGCGCGGGCTATGTCGCGGCCTTGGGGCCGGGTGTCAGCGGGCTGGCGATCGGCGACAAGGTTGGCTCGGCGGGCGGTATGGGCGCCTATGCCACCCATCGCACGGTCGCCGCCGACCGCGTCATAAGGATTCCAGACGAAATCGGCACGGATGAAGCCGCCGCGATGATGCTGAAGGGCATGACCGCCTGCTTCCTTGCGGAGGATATATTGCCGCTGCGGCAGGGTCAGGTCGCTCTCGTCCATGCAGCCGCGGGTGGCGTAGGTTCCGTGCTGGTGCCTTGGCTTCGGGACAAGGGCGTCGTGGTCATCGCCCATAGCGGTTCAGCAGAAAAGGCCGCAACCGTGCAAGCCGACCACAGCCTGCATTGCCCGTTGCCGGACGTTGCCGACCGGGTGCGCGCCCTTACGGACGGACAGGGTGTAGACGTTGTCTATGATGGCGTGGGGAAGGATAGCTGGAGCGCGTCGCTTGGCTCTCTCAAACGGCGCGGCATGATGGTGAGCTATGGCAATGCGTCTGGCCCGGTACCGCCGGTCAGCCTGCTGGAACTCAGTCGCGCCGGATCACTCTATGTGACCCGCCCCACCCTGTTCGACTATATCGTGACGCAGGAGGAACTGAAGCATGTCAGTGACCGCCTGTTCGATCGCATGCTGAGGGGCGTCGTTCGCGCCCATATCGGCCAGCGTTTCGCCCTTTCGGAGGCTGCGGAAGCACATCGGGCGCTGGAAGGACGGCAGACCGTCGGCAGCACCATCCTAGTGCCATAGGCGCGCTGGGAAGTCTGAAAACGGGTCGAGCAGGTGACGGGCTCAAGCCCGCCCCTGCTCGCCTCAATCACACAAAGAGGGTCAGAATGCCGACCTGATGGTCGATAATACCCTCATAGATCATCTTGACGGCGACATAGATGATGACGGCCAGACCCAGATAAGCGATCCACCGGAAACGCTCGATATATTTGGCGATGATGTTCGCCGCGATACCCATCAGGGCAACCGACAGGATAAGCCCGATGATCAGGATGCCAGGGTGATCACGCGCCGCGCCTGCCACGGCCAGAACATTGTCCAGGCTCATCGATACGTCGGCAACGGCGACAGCCCATGCAGCGGCTGCGAAGCTCTTGGCGGGACGCAACCCGGATATATCATCGTCGCTGGGATCGTCCGGCGTGTCCGCGCCCCGCTTCGGGTGCAGTTCGCGCCACATCTTCCAGCTGACCCACAGCAGCAGCAGTCCACCAGCCAGGATCAGGCCGACGATCTGCATCAACTGCGTCACGACCAGGGCAAAACCGATACGCAGCACCAATGCGGCGATGATACCGATCATGATGACGCGCTGACGCTGCTGCACCGGCAGGCCCGCCGCCAATGCGCCGACGACGATCGCATTGTCGCCAGCCAGCAGGATGTCGATCATCAGCACTTGGCCAAAGGCCGACAAGGCAGCCGGAGAGCCGATATTGCTGAAATCGTTGACGATGTGCCCCCAAATATCGGCGGGCGAACCCATACCCTGCGCGGCAGCGGCGGCAGTCGTAAGAAGGTCGATCATAACGGCCTGATATAACTCCGCTTACTGGTTCATCGAATCGAAGAAATCTTCGTTGGTCTTGGAATCCTTCATCTTGTCGAGCAGGAATTCCATTGCGTCGACCGTACCCATCTGCATCAGGATACGGCGCAGCACCCACATCTTGGAAAGCTTGGCCTTGTCGACCAGCAGCTCTTCCTTGCGGGTGCCCGACTTGCCGACGTCCAGCGCCGGGAAGATGCGCTTGTCCGCGACCTTGCGGTCCAGCACGATTTCCGAGTTGCCGGTGCCCTTGAACTCTTCGAAGATGACTTCGTCCATGCGGCTGCCAGTGTCGATCAAGGCCGTCGCGATGATGGAGAGCGAACCGCCCTCTTCGATGTTGCGCGCCGCACCGAAGAAGCGCTTGGGACGCTGAAGCGCATTGGCGTCAACGCCGCCCGTCAGCACCTTGCCCGACGAGGGCACGACGGTATTGTAGGCACGACCGAGGCGGGTGATCGAATCAAGCAGGATCACCACATCCTTCTTATGTTCCACGAGGCGCTTGGCCTTTTCGAGCACCATTTCGGCGACCTGCACGTGGCGCTGCGCGGGTTCGTCGAAGGTTGAGGACACAACCTCGCCCTTCACGCTGCGCTGCATGTCGGTCACTTCTTCCGGGCGCTCGTCGATCAGAAGGACGATCAGGAAGACTTCGGGATGATTGTCGGTGATCGCCTTGGCGATGTTCTGGAGCAGGACGGTCTTACCGGTGCGCGGCGGCGCGACGATCAGGGCGCGCTGGCCCTTGCCCTGCGGCGAGACGATGTCGATGACGCGGGCCGACTTGTCCTTGACCGTCGGGTCGAGCGTATCGAGCACCAGCTTCTGGGTCGGATAGAGCGGCGTCAGGTTGTCGAAGTTGACGCGATGCCGGACGACATCCGGGTCATCGAAGTTGACGGAGATAAGCTTCGTCAGCGCGAAATAGCGCTCGCCATCCTTGGGCGCGCGGATTTCGCCTTCCACCGTGTCGCCGGTGCGCAGGCCGAACTTGCGGACCTGATTGGGCGACACATAGATGTCGTCGGGACCGGCAAGGAAGTTCGCTTCGGGCGAACGGAGGAAGCCGAAGCCATCGGCCAGCACTTCGATCGTGCCTTCACCCATGATCTGCTCGCCATTTTCCGCCTCAGCCTTGAGGATCGCGAACATCAAGTCCTGTTTGCGCAGGGTCGATGCGCCTTCGACGCCCAGTTCTTCCGCCGTGGTGACCAGGTCGGCGGGTGATTTCTTCTTGAGGTCTTTAAGGTGCATTCGACTTGAGTCCGATGACGAGAGATGAAGATGGGAAATACGAAAAAGGAGAGTCGCCCGGTATGGAAAACACGGGACTCCGGCGCTGGACGGCCGGGATAGACCGTCCGCGTTTAGCGATCAGCCCCCCCCAAAGTCAAGGTGTCGCTTGGCTCTGCCTTGCTGGAAATGCTGGCTCCCGCCGCCTTCATCGGCAAATGGTGCAGCAGTTGCGGCAATGGACCGGCCTTGGCGATCCATGCTATGACTTGGCGCTCTAGCTGAAGAGGCGAAGGGCATGAGAAGGCCTTATCTCGTCCCTGCAATGGCCATGCTGATGATGTGCCCGCCCGCCGCGGGTCAGCCGGTCCCTGCGGCCGATCCGCCCGCCGTGGTCCGCACCCTCTCAACCAGTGACGACCGCGTCTCCATCCCCATCCACATCGATGGACGCGGCCCCTGGAATTTCATCGTCGATACCGGATCGCAGCGCACCGTCATCTCCCGTGATCTTGCCGATCAGCTCGCCCTCCCCGCCCGACGTCACGTCACCATCGTCAGCATGGCGGGCCGCCAGGAAACGCGCACCGTCGCTGTTCCGCGGCTCGGCTATGGCGCGGAAACGGTCGATGACATCGAAGCGCCCGTGCTGGAGGGGGACCATCTCGGCGCGGCTGGGCTGCTCGGGCTCGACAGCCTGCATGCCAAGCGCCTCCTCCTGAATTTCCGCACCGGCCGAATGGAAATCGGCGCCAGCCGTCCCTCATGGCGGGACCCCAACGCCATCATCGTCGAGGCACGGCGCCGCAAGGGCCAGCTGATCCTCCTGCATTCCGACGCTAATGGGTTGAAGGTCAACATCATCCTCGACACCGGCACGCATCTAAGCGTTGGCAATCTCGCCCTGCGCGACAAACTGATCCGCAAGAAACGCGCCCCGGCGATGAGCGAGATCAGCCTGATGAGCGTAACCGGCGAGACCCTGACGGGTCAGCTTGGACGCATCGGCAGGATCCGCATGGGACCCATCGCCTTGACCGACCTGCCAGTCATGTTCGCCGATGCCCAGCCGTTCAGCGAACTTGGGCTGAAGGATAAGCCGACCCTGCTACTGGGCATTCAGGCCCTCAGAATGTTCGATCGCGTCGCCATCGACTTCGGCCGGGGCAAGGTCGATTTCCTGATGCCGGATGCCAGCGCCTTTGATCCACGGCGCTTTGCCGCAGCACCCCGTCAAGCCGGTTAGAGCACTTTAGAGCCTCCTACCTTTATCTCCATCACTCAACTCCGTTCGGGCTGAGCTTGTCCAAGCCCTCTCCTTATTAAAAAGGAAGTGGAACCGTTGGCTTCGCCAGCCTGCGGCTCGACAGGCTCAGGGCGAACGGTAACGGGGGGAGTGCCGATTTAGGGATCAATACCCTAGCGCGGCGCAGTCCGCTGCCTGTCGCGGCCGAGCACCTGATCGATCCATTGCTGGTCCAGCTTTGGCGGCGCCGTCCGGGCAGGAGGCGCCTGATCGACCGACTGATCGTCCTGCTGGGGCTCTTGATCCTGCTGTTGCTGCGGGTCCTGACTGATCGGCAATCCATTTTCATCGACCATCATGCCCCCGCCCGTTCCATTATCGGGCTGGCCATAATAGGCCTCGTCGTCGGGCTCCAACTGCCATTCGGGCAGCGTCACCTGCGTCTCGAACTGCTCGACCGGGCGGCGGGCAACGGCGACCTTCATATAGTCGGCAAAGGCGTGCGCGGGCGCGCGGCCACCCTGCAAAACACTCACCGGCCGCGCATCGTCCCTACCCATCCATACGCCGGTGGTGATCCCGCTGGAAAAGCCCAGGAACCAGCCATCCTTGTTGCTGCTGGTGGTGCCCGTCTTGCCCGCTACTGGCCGACCAATCTGCGCCGCCTTGCCCGTGCCCGTGCTGACCGCCGTCTGCATCAGGTCGGTCATCCCCGCAGCTACCCAGGGCGCAACCAGTACCCGGCTGGTATCATCCTGATGCTGGTAGAGCATCCGCCCATCGGCCGTTGTCACCTTGGTGATGCCATAGGGCGTCACCGCCACGCCCTTGCGCGCGATGGACGCAAAGGCGCGCGTCATGTCGATCAGGCGCACGTCGGACGTGCCCAGCACCATTGAGGGATGCGTATTAATCGGCGTCGTCACGCCAAAGCGCCGCGCCATGTCCGCCACGGTCGGAAAGCCCACCTCAACGCCCAGCTGCGCCGCAACCGTGTTGATGGAGTAAGCGAAGGCCGTCCGAACATCGATGTCGCCGGAATAGCGGCCCGAACTGTTGCGTGGGCTCCAGCCATTGATCGTAACCGGCTTGTCCGTGACACCGGTATCAGGCGTATAGCCCGCCTCCAGCGCCGCCATATAGACGAAGATCTTCCAGGCTGACCCCGGCTGCCGCGTGGCGGTCGTCGCGCGATTATAATTGGACGTCACATAATCAAGCCCGCCGACCATCGCCCGCACCGCGCCATCGCGATCGAGCGAAACCAGCGCACCCTGCGCACCCCCCGGAACATTGGCCTGGATCGCCGCCGTCGCCGCCTTCTGCATGCCCAGATCGATGGTGGTATAGACTTCCAGCGGTTCATTGGGCTCGTCCACCAGCACATCGAGCTGCGGCAATGCCCAGTCGGTAAAGTAACGCACGCTGTTTTGCGGAGGCTCCGGCGCCATCTTGACGTCGTTCAGGTCGATGCTGGCCCGCTGCGCCGCGCTGATCGCGCCATTTTCCTGCATCAGTTCCAGCACGACGCCCGCACGGCCGATTGCCGCTTCGGCATCGGCGGTCGGCGAATAGCTCGACGGCGCCTTCACCAGCCCCGCGATGATCGCCGCTTCCGGCAGGCTGAGCGCGGCGGCGGGGTGACCGAAGAATTTACGGCTTGCGGCGTCGATGCCATAGGCGCCGCCGCCGAAATACACCTTGTTGAGGTACAGCTCCAAAATCTGCCGCTTGGAAAATTTCCGCTCCAGCGCCAGCGCCAGGATCATCTCCCGAACCTTGCGGCCCCAACTATAGCTGTTGTTGAGGAAAATGTTGCGCGTCACCTGCTGGGTAATGGTCGACGCACCCTGCCAGCGGCGGCCCTTGCCCCGATTCTCCAGCGCCACCCAGGTCGCGCGCGCCATGCCGATCGGATCGACGCCGGGATGCAGGTAAAAGCGCCTGTCCTCCGTGGAAACCATCGCATCGACCATCACCGTCGGTATCTGGTCATAGGACAGCCAGCGGCCAAAGCTCGGCCCCAACGACACGATCACGCTGCCGTCGGCGGCATGGACGCGGATCATCTGGCCGTTGGGCGATGATTTCAGCGATTCATAATCGGGCAGCGACTGGTAGGCGATCACCACCGCCACGACGATCGCGAACAAAGCGCCCACCGTCGCGACCAGTCCCAACTTGATGCCCCGGATCAGCCACCGCTTCGCGCCCCCGGGCGTGTCCTTGCTCTTGCCTGCTCGTGCCATCTACATCGCCCGGATACGCGCTAAGGGATCAAGCCACCAGCGCAAAACGGGCGCTGACAACCTTATGATCTTGGTTCTCAAGAGGAGCGACGCTTTACCGGCGATGAATGATTATTCAACATCGTCGCGCGGCTTGAAGTCCAGCGACGCACTGTTCATGCAATAGCGCAGGCCGTTGACGCCCGGACCATCGGGAAAGACATGGCCCAAATGCCCTTCGCACTTCGCGCAACGCACTTCGGTACGGATCATGCCGTGGCTGTTGTCGCGAATCTCCTCCACCGCGTCGATGTCGACCGGTGCGGTAAAGCTGGGCCAGCCAGAGCCGCTGTCATATTTTTCCTCGGCATCGAACAGTTCGGCTCCACAACCGGCGCAAAAATAGACGCCGTCGGCCTTGTTGCTGTTATATTTGCCGGTAAAGGCCCGCTCCGTCCCCGCCTCTCGCAATACATGAAATTGGTCGGAAGAAAGGCGCTCGCGCCATTCGGCGTCGGTCAGGTTGAGCTTGTCCATGGCTGCAATATGGCGACGGCACTTCCTGCGATCAAGCGCTTAGCGCTCCCGCGCCGCCTGCCGCGCAATGGCTAGCAGTTCGTGGCGCACCATCAGGTCGCCAAGGCCCCTGCCCGACCGGCTCGCCCGTTCCGCCTGCGCCAGCCGCTGGATCACGCGGGCGATGCCATGCGCGTCCCACAGCCGCACCTGCCGGGTGACGAGGCCCTTTTCCTTCCAGAATACCTGTTTGCCCGCAGCTTCGACCGCTCCCTCCAGCCGTCCGCTGTCATCGAAAGACGAGCGAATATTGGCGAGCAGCATCGCACGGGTCAGAAGCGGACGCAGCACCGCCGCCATCGCGGTCCCTGCCTCAGCCAGACGCCCCAGTTCCCGATGCATGGCGCGCAAATCTCCCCCCAGCACGGCATTGACCAGCGGCGCCGCGTCTGAATCGGGATTGTCAGCCGACAGGGCGTCCAGCGCTTCCGCCGTCGCCTCGGCTGGCCGATCGGGCGCAGCGTCCAGATAAAGGATCAGCTTCTCGATCTCACCGCCCATCAACGCGCGGTCGCCATTGGCAAGGTCAACTATCCGCTTCGCCAGCTCGGCGGGCAGGCGCAGTCCCCCGTCCCGCGCGATCGCGACGGCAATCTGCTCCGCCTCCCGCGCATCGGGCTGATAGGAAGCGAACGCCATGGCCAGCGGACTGTCGAGCGCCAGCTTCAACAGCTTGGACGTACCCTTCAGCGCCCCTGCGGTAGCGATCACCGGGTTGCCTGCCGCCAGCGCTTCGAACAACGCCGTCACTGCGGGCAGCGACTCCTCGCCCACGCCGTTGACGCGTATCCAGCGCCGGTCACCAAACATGGAAAAGGACGCCGCCTCGTCCGCCAGCCGGGCGGGATCGTCCCGCAAAGTCGGCCCATCCAGATCGACGCGCTCCGCCTCCGGCCCCATCGCCCGTTCAAGCCGCTTGCCCAGCGCCACGCTGCCCGCCTCATCGGGTCCGTAGAGCAGGAAGAAACGGATATCGGCCGGGGGTGCGTCCAGCGCCTTTTCAATCTGGCCGCGATTGGCCTTCAACGCTGCTGGTCCCTCGCCGCGAACAGCGCGAGCCGGGAGACGATCTGGTCCGCAATCGTCTGCGACAGCCGTTCCAGCGCGGTATCTTCCGCCGCGATGGTCGCATATTCGCTGGACGTGACGTCGATGCCCGCGTCCGATCCCGCCGTATCGTCGATCACCTGCGCGCCGGTGGCCGCATCGATCAACTGATAGCGCGCCCGCAACGTCCGCCGTTCGCGCGTGATCGCCTGGTCAGCGCGCAAGCCAAAGCCGCTGATCTGGTCATCCAGCTTCACCACCAGCTTATAGCTTGGTCCCGCGCCGCTCATCGTCGACAGGCGATCGTGGAGCGCATTGCGCACCAGCCAGCCGCCCTTGCCCTCGATCGGCGCGACCTCGACATTGCCCAGCTTCTGCGCGACCGCGCCATGACTGCCACCACTATAGACGGGACGCAGGCCACAGGCGGAGAGGATGACGGTGACAGCAAGCAGGGGCAAAATGCGCTTCATGGAACACTCTCTACCCGTTCGGGCGGAGCCTGTCGAAGCCCTGTTCTTCTTTTGAAGAAAAGAGAGCCCTTCGACAAGCTCGGGGCGAACGGTTCGTTGTTAAATGACTAGGTTGACCAGCCTGTCAGGCACCACAATGACCTTCTTCGGGGTCGCGCCATCCAGCGTCCGCGCCACATTGGGCGCGGCAAGGGCGAGCCGTTCCAACTCATCCTTGCTCGTCCCCTTGGGCACGGTGATGGTGTCGCGCAGCTTGCCCATGACCTGGCAGGCGATCGTCACCTCATCCTCGACCAGTAGCGCCGGATCGACCTGCGGCCAGGCTGCGTCGGCAATCAGGCCTTCCTCACCCATGTCCGCCCAGGCTTCCTCGGCCAGATGCGGCGTCATCGGCGCGACCAGCAGCGCCAGCGCCCGGATCGCCGCGCTACGGCTCGCCGAAGGCTTCGCCTTCTCGACAGCGTTGGTCAGTTCGTAGATCTTCGCCACCGCCTTGTTAAAGGACAGCGCCTCGATATCCTTGGCGATGCCGTCGATCGTCTGGTGCAGCTTGCGGTCCAGCGCCTTGTCTTCACCCTCGGCACTCTTGTCAGCCTCTCCAAACAGCCTCCAAAGCCGGTTGATGAAGCGCCACGACCCTTCAATGCCGCTTTCGGTCCAGGGCAGGTCGCGCTCGGGCGGGCTGTCGGACAGCATGAACCAGCGCACCGCGTCCGCACCATATTGGGCGATGATATCATCGGGATCGACGACATTCTTCTTGGACTTCGACATCTTCTCGACGCGGCCCACCGTGACCGGGCCACCGCCATCGACCATGACGATCTTTTCACCCTGCCGCGCCACGTCCTGCGGGGCGAGCCATGTGCCTTCAGGTGACTTGTAGGTCTCGTGCGTCACCATGCCCTGCGTGAACAGACCCGTGAACGGCTCGGCAA
>CAMPIM010000026.1 GCA_946886365.1 uncultured Novosphingobium sp. | reverse complement strand
GGATCCCCGATCCGCTTTTCGTTCAACGTATCGGTCGTGGAATTCACCCGGCGCAACATGGCGGCTTTTGTCGAACAAGTGCTGGAGGAGACAGGCTGCCGCGCCGAATGGCTGACGCTGGAACTTACGGAAAATTTGATGATCCCCGAACCGGCGGATATCCGCCGCGCGTTCCAGGACTTGCGGCGAATGGGAATCGGAATCTCGATTGACGACTTCGGCACCGGCTATTCAAATCTGCGATATCTGGAAAGCTATCCGCTAAGCGAAATCAAGGTCGATCGCAGCTTTGTGCGCGACCTGACGCATAGTGCGGCCAAGCGCGTTATCGTCGAGAGCATCGTAAAGCTCGGCGCAGCGCTGGATATTCGCGTTGTCGCCGAAGGGATCGAGACCGAGGGTGAACGCTCCATCATGCGAGCGCTTGGCTGCTCGGTGGGGCAAGGCTATCTCTTCGCCGCACCCATGGATGCGGTCTCGTTTCAACGGTTGTTGGACGAGGGGCTGACATTGCGTGAAGGGTGGAATGCACGCCGCCTTCTGACGATGCTCGATCGCGACCGGGCTTGAGGTCAGGCCGAGATGGCGACGGGCGAGAGTCTTCAGGCCGGGACGGACTTGAGCATCGCCATTCTACCCAAGATGTCGAGAACGCGAATGGGGTCGGCCGTTATCACACTGTCGCTTGATCCTAAATGTTTCCTTCAAACAATAGAAAAGCTGTAGTCGTTGTGACAATAACATTTGAACAAGCCAGGAAATCGCTCGACTTTCTTGAACTCCAGCAACTCGATCCAACGCCGGCTAACTACGAGCTTGCTCTAACTTACATTGCCAGATCACTACCTGAGCTTTCACAGGAAATTGACACGCAAACCGATGGTGGTGTGCGATTAAGCCGGAACGAAGCTGATACTCTTGTTAAGCGCTTCCTGACGAAAAATATGTCCAACATCAGCACGCGCGAAAAACTGGTTGCACAGCAAACCGAGGAGTTAGGCGCCCTTACTTCCGAAGCTCATCAGGTGACCAGCGGGCTGGAGCGAGATGTGGCGAACGCCGTCTCTCAAGCAGGTGAATGGCCGAATGCATCAAGCGATTTTTTGATGCGCCTATCTGACGCTGAAAGGGAGCTGGCGGATTTGCGAACTAATTTAGCAATGCTGCAGGCCCGCGTTGACGCAAAAGAAGGTGATCCAACAAGCAGTAGCCGAGATTCCCTGACAAGATCGCTTGATAGGGAGGGGTCTCAGAATCTGTTGCAAAATTTGACAACTGATGGCCGAAGTTATGTAATAATCATGTTCGGACTTGATGACATAGAAGAACTAAACGAAAAATACGGTCGATCGGTTGGAGACAACATAATCAATGCTCTTGCCTCAACACTGCGGGAACATTTTCAGGAGCAGGAGCTGGTCCGATGGTCTGGAAACCAGTTCATCACGATCCTGAAGGACACCGCCATTATGCAGGCGCGGATAATCGCTGAAGAGGCGCTGCTTGCCATGTCACAACGGCGCTTGAGGTTGCGTGACACCGGAGAATGGGTTGGCGTCGTGACCGCCTCGGCCGGGATTGTCGTGGGTCAACATGAACTCACAACCGACGTTTTGGAACGAGCACGTGCTAACCTGCTTGCCGCCTCAGAGACAGGCGGAAATCAGATCAAAGGATGATGATGCCGTGCCTGCTTTTGCGGCGTGGGTGGGAGCGAGCGCACGCGTCCATATGACGTGTCGGACTGCTTCTTCGAAGTGAAGGTTCAGCAGACCCAATCGAGTCGAAAGGGCCGCGCCCTCGCCGGCCCTTTTCGTCGGGCTCAACGGTAGCGGAAAGCAGGGAGCTTACCCAGGGCCTGCTTGCTCGCGCCCGGCAGCACCATCCCTTTGGGGGTCATCTGCAGAGACGAATAAGGGATCGCGATCAGCCGTCCCCCGATGCCGAGAAACCCGCCGACGTTGATAATGGTCATCAGAACTTTGTCGCGCTGAATAATGAAGTCATCAACGTTGCCGACCTTCTGGCCCTGCGAATTATAGACAGGTTTTCCGGCCATCTCGCTGATCCGAAAGCCGAGAGCTACCAGTTTCACGTCGACCACGGTAAGGATCACCGGCTTTTGTGCAGCAGCGGACGCGCTGAAGGTTAGGACGCTTGCGGGTGCGGTAAGGGCGATCGCAAACAATAGCGCACTACGGCTCAAGCCTGCGCGATTCTCAATCCATGACATGTGCTGTCTCCTTTCGTAGGAGCTCAACTCATCACCTCGAAGTGTTTTGGGTGCCATGACAACCGTCAGTTTCCCGCCTTTGGAAGTCCTGACCATCGTTAGCGCATAGACGCTCTGCGCGGGCGAATTCCAATGCCAGCCGCTGGTGAGTCGCCGACTGTGACCGAAGGAGGATTAAGATCGCTCCGCGCTCACTTGCGCCCACTTTCCGCTCGCGCCGACACCGGCCGAGCCGTCACTGATGGAGAGCCTGCTTTCCGATGACGACATGCTCATTGTCGCGGGCGAGAAATGGCAGGAGGAAGTAGTCGATGAAGGCGGAATGCGCCTTGTCGAATTCGTCCAGCAGATCGACCGTCATCTTGAACATCGACCGTGCTCTCGTCGGCAAGGTTGCGGGCACTCCTGCCTTATCGCTCCCGACACGCGAATGACTGGTTGCGACCAAAATGCGTCGTTCGTCGTCGGCGCCAAAACGGAAGCTCTTGGTACAACCTGCCGTTCCGCCGAAAGATAGCGACGCCAAGGCTGTCGCTCCGGCCAGCGCTGCAACTCCAAGCCCTACGCCCATTATCTTCTCCTCGTATCCGAGGCGGGATGGCACAGGTAGAGTGGCAACCGAGTCGCGTCAGAAGTTCTTCTGCAATCGCAAAGTCATCGTTCTGGGTTGCATGGGCGTGCGCTGATTAATTGTGCGCAGTGTGAAGGGGTTGCCATAGCCAAAACTATCTTCCCGCTGGTCGAAAAGATTGGCGACCGTCAGCCCTGCCTTCCAGTTACCCCGCGACATTTCGGCCCCGACATCACTGACCCAGAAATCCCCCATCGATCGATTAAGCATCGGATCAAAGCTAAGGCGGGCGGAGCCGGTGTAGCGGGCCGAGACGAACCCTCCGAGCATCGCGTCGCCAACCTGTCGGGCGTATGTAAGTTTGAGGCCTCCGGCATAGTCAGGGAGCACTGGAAGGCGATTGTCATCGCCAAGTGCATTTGCCGCAGCCGACGGGCGGTAGAGCCGCCCATGCTGGACCGTGAGATTGCCCTCCACTTGGAACGGCTCAAAGCGCAACGCAGCCGAAAGTTCAGCGCCGACATTGCGTGCTCGTCCGGCATTGATGATCCTGACGAGACTGTCCATGCCGAGAGTATCGCTCTGGACATTTTCCCAGCGGAGGCCGAACAGGCTGCCGTTCAATTGGAGATGGCCATCGGCCAACGTCAGACGCCAGCCTAACTCCAAGCTCTTGAGATCGTCCGACTGGAACGATCGCGCGCTCGAATCACCATCGGTGTTGATGCCGCCGGGCCGCACCGCACTCGCGTACCGAAGCCACAGCACACCGTGATCGAGAGGACGCCAGGACAAGGTCAGGCTGGGCGTGATCCCTTGTCTGCGCGCGCGCCGCCTGGCCTGGCCATCCTGCTCATTATCGACGCGGGAAAGGTAAGCCCGCGCGCCGATGGTCGCTGACCAATTTTTCCTGAGAGGCTGGGTTACCTCGCCGAACAATGCGGCCTCCATGCTGTCATTGTGCTGGGACAGGAGCCGAATATTTGGCGATGCTGGTGGCAAGTAGCTGTCCTGCAGCGTATTTTCGGCTTGCAGGATGGTCGCTCCTGCTACCCAGGGGCGACGCGATACCGGATCGCTCAATCGAATTTCCTGGGTCGCAAGGGTCAAGAGACGGTGTTCTTCGAAGCCCAAGGGAACCGCTAGGCCAAGCGTGTTGGCACGAGAGGTCGCATCATAGATGCTGCTGAACTCGTGGGTCACGTAGGCGGTCGAAGAGGTGAGATCGAGCAACCCCAGCTTGCCGCGCACGTTCACCGTTGCGCCGAGGAAGTCATTGTCGTGCGGCTCGGCGCGTGCGGTGCTCCGTTCAAGGCCGCGAAAGGCATATTGGCTATCGCGGACGTTGAGCCACTGGGTGGTAAGGCCGGCATCCGCCCGCCAGGCGTCGGCGATCTGCCATCCCAGCATCGCGCGTACACCAAACCGTCGGCTTCGGTTGACATTCGACGCCCCTCGAGCTTGGTCGTATATCCAGCCTCCAACCTGATCGCCATAAGCGGCCAGCCTGAAAGCCGAACGGTCGGGAATGAGCGGAGCGTTGATCACGGCCTCAATCGCGCCGCCTGGACTGCCATGGGCAACCTGGCTTCCTTCGATCGCCGCCATGCCTGACCAATTCTGCAAATCGGGCTTATTAGGTATGATCCGCACGATGCCGCCAAGCGCACCTGATCCATAGAGGGTGCCCTGTGGCCCGCGAAGCAGCTCGATCCGGTCGATATCGAGGAGGCGTAAGTCAGGATCAGGAGTCGCGTAGCTGACTCGCGCGTCATCGAGATAGAGATTGACCGTGGATTGGGTCGATCCGTTGAACGCGCTGTCGGCGACGCCACGCAGGAATATTCGGTCCCTACCAGGGCCCAGGTTAGTGGTGAACGCGCCTTCAGCGAAGGCGAGCACGTCGTGGACGCCGCGGGGGGCTGTCATCTGGCCGGCCATGTCGGGTCGAATCACGCTGATCGCGACCGGTATGTCACTCAGACGCTCGTCGCGCTTGCGGCCTGTAACCACGATATCTCGAAGCGAGATCGCGACAGGTGCCCGGGAGGGCGCCGGCACATCTAAGGGTTGCCGTTCGAGGCGCCATATCGCCGTCCCAGCCCGGACCGCCCGCAGGCCCGATCCTCTTAACAATCGCGCGAGTGCGGCCTCCGGCTCCATACGGCCGCGGACACGCGGTGTCGGATGTGCGGGAATAGTGCCTGCCATGCCCACCGAGATCCCGGTCTGGCTCGATAACTCAGTGAGCGCGGATTGTAGTGAGCCGGCCGGGATATCGACTGTGCGAGGCTCTGCCTGTGCGATACCATGAAACAGGCTAGCGAGCGCTGCTCCCGACCAAATGTACCGAACCGCCTGCTTCCACTGCCGTGATGGGAAGAAGAGCCTCGATCTGTTGGATAAGTCCGGCACCATCACTGATCGCAAGCACCCCAGAAACCCGCAAATCGCCAATCGACGGATCGACTGTCACCGGACGACCGACATAGCGGGTCAGATCGTTGGCTACCAGCGCCAGCGGCGTCGCCTGATAAACGAGCTGTCCACTGCGCCACGATCCGACGCTGGCAGCGGCAATGCGACTGACCTGCGCCTCGCCGGTCTGGGGGGCGACATCGATCCGTTCACCCTCGACGATCGACGTGCCCGCACCATCCTTGGGCGCAACCATGAGCTTGCCTTCGCTGACAGCGACGCCAAGCCTCTGGGGTGTCATCACAAGGTCGAACTTCGTACCGATGTCGCGAATCTCATAGCCTCCGGCCTGGATCAGAAAGGCACGCGACGGATCGTGGCGCACATCGAAATAGGCCGCTCCCCTCTGCATCTCGACTCTGGGCGACGGGCCATCGGACAGGGCAAGGCGCGAGTTGCGATCAAGCAGGATATGGCTCCCGTCCTTGAGGTCGATCGTCCGGGTCCGCGCGGGACCAGTGCTATAGGCCACCATCGTTTCGGTGGGGACCGTCGCCATTTTCGGCATGAACAGGACTGCGATGATAGCGATCGCCGCAGTCACGCCGCCGCCGATCCACCAGCGCCTACGCTTGCCGACAGTCGTCTGGTCGTCGTCCACGTCATTGGCGGGCAGGCCGGCGATGATCGCAACCCGCTGGACTTCAATCTCGGCATCGAGCAACGCAATGGCATCATAGGCGACGCGATGCGCGGGATCGGCATCCAGCCACGCGGCGAAGGCCTCCCAATCCATATCGGGCGATTCGAGCTGCGCGTGCCAGTCGGCCGCTTCCGTGTCGATCCGTCCCTGATGTTGCTCAGCATGGGTCATGCCGACCTCCAAACTCCCTGTCTGTTCTTCGCGAACGTGACGCCGCCCACGCCATACCACCCCAGTTGCATTTCATTGTCAGCTTCATTCGAGCGCCGTTCGCAGATGGCGAAGGGCCACGGCGATATGCTTTTCAACGGCGCTGCGGCTGATCCCCAGTTCCGCAGCCACTTCGCTGTGGCTCAGACCATCAAGCTTGTGCCGCCGAAACACGCGGCCCGCGCCGGGCGGCAGCGCCTCGATGGCCGTCGCAAGCCGTCGCGCCCGCTGCCGGCCATCGACGATATCATGGGGCGAAGGGCTGTCGTCAGTTGCCTCCCCGCCGCATTGCTCGACCGAGACGTCGGACCAACCCTGTTCACGCCTGGCGCGGCGCTGCCGCTCGCGGACACGGTCCAGCACGATATTCATGCCAACCCTGTGCAGATAGGCTAGCGGATTGACGACCGGCCCGGTGCCGGCGCGTGCGACATGCAACCAGATTTCCTGCACGACATCCTCGGCCTCCGCCGGGCTGCCCGTGCGGCTGGTGAAGAAGCGGATGAGTTGGGGTCGGTTCGCCGTGAGAACGGCTGTCAGGCCGCCAGCACCTTCATTCTCGTCTTCGACGGCGGACCTCCTGGTCTCTATCCCGGACTTCGCGTTCGGTGCTCCGAGACGACGACTGTTTGCCGCCACGCCGGAGCGCACCACTACATTGCCCGCCATGATCGAGGAAGTCGCGCGGAAAATTTCTGGATCTGTCCGCATCACTCCAGGTGCAACCCTAGCGAATTTCCGAGCAGGCAACCCGCTCGCCCGCCCCGCCAATCGGCTGGGTCATGTAATCGTCAGGATTGGCATGGATGACGAGCGCCGAACCGTCGGCGTCGAGCAGGTTCGCCCGCGTTGGTTCGCCCTGCAACGCCACATAGGGGGAGAAAAATTCCGCCGTCGCCGCTCCATCGGCTCCGACGAACAGATTCGGGAGATCGCCAAAGTCGTTGCCGGCCGGGTTCAGGAGGCCGTGAACTGCGGGCATCATCCTATGGACATGGCCGCCGGCCGACTTGAACATCGCGTCGGAGCAATCGGCTTTCTCGTGGAAATGGACGGCGTGCCAGCCCGGCTTCAGCCCATGGGCTTGGACGCGGACGATCACACCCCTGGGCGCGTCGGTCAGCGTCACCTGTCCGCTGACTCCGTCAGCTGTGCCCTTCAGCGGATAGGTTCCGGCGAGCGCGGCGGGCGCCGCAGCCATCAAGGCAAGGGAAGGCAGCAGGAGGATGGAAGAACGGTGCATACGCAATCTCCGCGGTAGAATCTCGGACAAGGCCACTGTCATCTGACGCCGCCGCAGCGCTGCCCCCACAGTCCGCCAGCAATCCACCTGAAAATTCGTCATGTCGGCTGCGATACGAGCTGTGGGGGCAGATCGCGGGCGGCGTCCTTACCTCAGCCAATCCGACACGGTCGGACAGGATGGGAGGTTCTTGATGTTTCGTTTCCGTGCCAGTCAGACGATTGGCCTTGTGCATGCGATGGCGGCCAGCCTCTGGCTATTCGCGTCACCGGCCCAAGCTGGCGATCTGGAAGTCAAGGCCGAGCATATCTCCCCCGGATCGGGTTCGATCCATATCGTGCTCTATCGCGGCGCCACCGGCTTTCGTCACGAGAATCGCGCTTTCCGGGTGCTCAAGACACCGGCCACTTCTGTCTTGGCATCAGTCCGGTTTCAGGCTTTGCCGCCGGGGAACTATGCGGTGATGGTCTATCACGATGCCAACAGCAACGATAAGCTGGACCTTCGCTTCGGCATGTTCCCGATCGAGGGCTGGGGGTTGTCCAATAACCCTAAGGTGATGGGGCCGCCCAGCTTCAAGGCTTCCAGGCTCACGGTGGACGACCAGAACAAGTCGATCATGATCGACTTGCATTATTGACCGGTCACGGCGTCACCCCGCAAAAGCGAGCGCGAACAGGCCGTTGATGCCGGGAGCGATGGATTTGGCCTCGACGGTAACGCGCGTGGGATCAAAGCCGCCATCGATCAGAGCCGCACGAAGCTCATCTCCATCATAGAGGCGATGCAACCCTTCACGGGTAAACGACCATCGCTGCATGGTGTCCCGGTCGGTGACATAGGCTACGAGACGCCCGCCTGGGCGCAGCGCCTGGCGGATCGCCCGGATCATCGCCCCGTCCGGGCAGCAGAAATAGAGGATGTTGAGGGCGAGTGCGGCGTCGATGCTGGCGGGCATGCATGGCAACTCCTCCAGCTTCGCCTGATGCACCACGACCGTCCCTCTCTTGCACGCCTTGGCCAGTCGGGAACGCGCGCGGCGGACCATCGTCACCGACTGATCGACGGCGATGATCTGGCAGTCCGCCCGACGCCGCATGGCCTCGCTCGCGGCGCCCGTGCCGCATCCGGCATCGAGCAGAGTCTTGCCGTCGACGGGTGCCAGAAGATCGACCGCCATCTGCAGCGGCACGCGGTTTGCCAGGTCCATCGCCGCGCCGCACAGCGCGCCCGCGACGCCGCTCGGCGCGGCGAGTTGGCGAGCGAGCGTGCCAGCGAACCCCATCAGCCGATTTTCCGCAGCAAAGCCTGCACTTCGCCGCGCCGACCGGCATCCCAGACAGCCCGTGTCGGATCGTGCGGCGCGCGCAGCGCCTTGACGAGCGCCGCCTTGGCCCCTGCCTTGTCGCCTTGATCGTAGAGATAGTCGCCCCAGAAATAATTGGCATCCAGTCCGTCAGGATCAAGCGCCAGAGCTTGCTGGAGAAGCTTGCGGGCACGGTCTTTATCGCCGAAGCCGATCGGCGACCCCGGCACCTTGTAGTAGAGCACGCCAAGGCTCATCGCCGCGCCGCCGTTCCCGGCGCGCGGATTGATCGCATAAGCGCGGGCGAGGATGTCGCGGGCACGCGTGGCAAGGCCGAGCTTGTGAAAGAAATTGGCGCGATTGGCCTGCTCGCTGACCACGATGCCCTGCCACAGTAGCGGTTCGGCCTGACCCGGATAGCGGGCGACAGTCACATCGGCCACATGGGCGAGCTTGTCGAGAGCCGTGGTCTGATGGCTTGAGCCATTCATCTGGTAGGAAATGCGCGCCCAGTTATCGTTGATGACCTTCACGTCCTCGGGCATCCCGGCGAACGCGGCGGCCGGTAGAGCCATGGCGATCATGGCGGCCAGTAAGACATGTGGTTTCATGACTGTCTCTCCTATATTTTATCGGCAGAATTCGGCGCGTGCGCGGCGGATTTGCGGCGCGATGCCATTGTCGATGAGGTGCGGCGCCAGCGCGTTCACGATTCCGTAGAGCCGCTCCATCCAACCGATGGTGACGGTCTCGCGGCGCCCGACTATCGCTTCGACGATCCGCTGTGCGACCTTCTCCGGTTCGTCGGCCTTCATGTTGGTGATGTCGAGGAAGCGGTTGACCTCGCTGTTGTTGAGCGGCGTCTTGGCGGCGCGCGGACTGACGTGGGTCACGGCGACGCCGCTGCCCGCCAGCTCACGCCGAAGGCTCTGGCTCAGGGCCGCCAGCCCCGCCTTGCTGCTCGAATAGGCGGCGAACCAGGGATAGGGGATCGCGCCCAGCACCGAACCGATGTTGACGATCTGGCCGTGGCCACGCGCGCGCATGGGCGCGGACACCGCTTGCGCCAGGACCGCCGGGACGTAGAGGTTCACGCGATAGCACAGGGCAAGCGCCTCGCTCGGCTGATCCTCGTGCAGGCCAAAGCGCATGACCCCGGCAAGGTTTACGAGAATGTCGGGCGTCTCGCTCGCAAGTCGTCCAGCGAGCGATGCCAGCGACGCATCATCGGACAGGTCGGTGACGATACTCTCGTCACAGCCGGGACATTCGACCCGATCGATGCCCAGGACATGGGCGCCTCGCTCTTTAAGCAGCCTCGCCAGTGGAACACCCAGCCCGCCCGCCGCGCCGGTGACGGCGATAAGTGTTTGGTCAAGCCGCTGCACGATCATCCTCCATCGCAATGGCGGCGAACAGGTCGCCGAACAGATCAAAAATTTCGTTCGCCATCGCGACGATGGCGTCCTGATCGGCCGGATCTGTGAGGCGGTTCATGAGCGTCTCGAAGAATCGCATATGATCCTGGTCAAGCGCGCCGTGCGACGTCAGATAGGTAAAAGCCGTTTCCGGTAGGCCAAGGCTCGCCTGCACTGCTTCCGCGCCACTGCTTGCCAGTGCAATACTGGTTCCCTCCAACACGAACACCATACCGAAAAAGGCCGCCGGATTGCCGTCCCGAAGCGTGGCATAGGCGTGGCCGACCATGCGTGCGGTCGCAGGTGACGGACCGTCCCGCACGACCGCGTCGGTATCGCCTCCCGCCGCGCGGATGTCGTTCAGGATCCACTGCTCGTGCCCCTCCTCCTCCGCGATATAATCGTCCAGTGCCTCGACCAGCATGGGCTTTGTCGTAAGGCCCGATCGCGCGAGCCGCATGAGCGGAACGGTATGCCGAACATGATGATACGCCTGGGCAAGATAGGCGAGATAGGTCGCACGGTTGATGCGCCCGGCAAGGCCGGCCTGAAGCTGCGGCACCGATAGCAACCGCGCCCGCGCCGGCCCGGTTTCGGCATAAAGGCGCTCGAAGAACGGACGCGTCCCCAACCGGTCGAGTATCGCCGCCCGGCGCAATCGGCCATTGGGGGTCAGCGTGGCATCTGCCGGGGTGAAGGGACGGCTGGGCTCCCAGCGATCAACCCGGGCATAGGCGGGCAGGCCGGCATTGGCGGCGACAACGCCCGCCGCGATGTTGGCATCGATCGCCGCTGGCACGATCAGTGCGCGCAAGCTGCTTTCGCCATCGCCATAGACCATCGCCTGGGCGATCTGGGGCTGGGCGACCAATTGCTCTTCGACCCATTCGGGCGCCACGTTGCGACCGAAGCTGGTGATGATCAGGCTCGATTTGCGCCCGATGATCGAGAGGCGGCCCTGGCCGTCGATCGCGCCGATATCTCCGGTGAGGACCGGACTGTCTGTGCGCGGATGGCCTATGGTCCCGAGATGGAAGTGGCCGGCGATGACGATCTCGCCGTCAGGCGCCAGCGAGACAGCCGCATGTTCCAACGGATGGCCGACGGTGCTACGGTCCCGTTCCCCCGGGGACGCGAGCGATACGACCGACCCGCATTCGGTCAGCCCATAGCCTTGCACCACGGGAAGCCCTGCCCGATCGGCGCGCTCAATGAGCGACAGCGGAACCCGTGACCCGCCAACGGCGACAAGGCGAAGCTGGCCAAGGCGGTTGCCGGTGCGTTCGAGGCGATCGACGACGCGCGCCAGATATTCAGGCACTAGGATCAGGCTGGTCGCACCGCTTGCGTCGATCGCGGCTACCAACTGCGCTTCATCGATGGCGAAGGGGTTGGCCAGCCCGATCGCAGCCGCAGATCTTACGAGATAGCGTCCGCCTGCCAGCAATGTTGCGTAGAGCCCGGCTACATTCTCCAGCAAAACAGCAAGCGGAAGTATGGGAAAGTGGATACCCGCAAAATCCTCGCCCAAGCGCGCAACGATGGCCTGTGCCGTTTGCAGCATGAGGCGATTGTCCAGGCAGATGCCTTTGGGATCGCCGGTCGAACCCGATGTGTAGCTGATCTTGGCAGTCCCCGCTGGGACGGCCGCAATCGCATGATCGAACAGGATGATGCCCGCGCCCCTGATCGATCCCGCCGCTCCCGCATTGGCGAGCGCCGCAGCGCGCTGTTCCGGTGTGAAGAACGCTGGCAATGGAATGCTCGGCCGGTCGAGCGCCAGCAGCGCCAGATCGGCGACCACCCAGTCGATGCCGTTGTCGAGTTCGATGGCGACCGGGCCGGGACCAGGAATTGCGTCACGGATCGTCCCGGCCATGGCTGCGACGGCATCCGGGAGATCGCGATAGAGCAGTTGGCGCGATCCGTCGTCGAGCGCAGTCCGGTCACCATCGCGATCGGCTCTGGCGAAGATCGCCTGGAGGAGCAGGCTCATATGCGTCCTGCCCTTGCGAAGGCTTGCAAGGCGGCGGATCCCGCACCAATGTCACCGGCGCAGACGATGGGCTGGGTCTCGTAATAGCGGCCCCAATTATCGCTCGCGGCACCGCGCAAAAGTGCAGGGTCTGCCTTGGCCAGTTTGATAAAGGGCAGCCCCACGCGCGCGAACATCTTTCGCAATGGCAAGGTGAGCGTGGCGACTGCGATACGATGCTGCTCGGACAGGCTGATCGCGGCCGTGCTCCACAGCTTGAGCATCGCCGGGGTCGGCGCCGCAGCCAGGCACCCGATTTCGACGATCGCGCTTCGCTCGACAGGACCGCCAAATGCTTCGGAAACCGCTGTCTCTATCGAGACGCCAAGATAGGCTTCCAGGAAGAGCGTCTCATCCGCCGCGCGACGGACTGCCAGCGCCGCCATCGGTTGCTCGGCTCGGGCATGGACGACATGCCAACGCCCATAATCCATACAGGGCTGGGCCCCATGCTGCGCCGCATATCGATCCACCACGAAGGTCCGGACAGCTTCACTCATCGCCACACTCATCTTGTTTCGCCGGATCGACGCCGCTGCGTGGCGAGCACCACAGCAACCGGCAGAAATATTTTTTGCTCGCGGAACGGGTGCCGCTACTGCGGTCGGGATATCGAAGATGAGATTGGCCGTGCTGGTGCGCTCAATGTGGGCATCTACGTCCAGAGTGAGCGGCAGCCTGCAAGCGGCATGGAAGTCGATTTGCTCTGAGAGCCGACGGGTTTCGGCGGAACTCGTCATTCACGGCCACGCTCGGGAACGACTGTTAAGTCCCAACCCCGGTCATAAATTTAACGGCCGCTTCCAAGCGCGCGAATCACACTGAAGCAACTAAAAGTGGCGCGGTAGCTACCCAGCCGCGCGCCTCTCACACTTGCCGCGGTTCTAAAACAATATGGTCTACGAACGTGCGCGCTGCAGGCGTCAGAGCTTGGTCAGACGTACAGAGCGTGCGCTTCGATGCCTTTTAGATGCCAGTCTGGCAGCAACTGCAACAGCTGGCCCGTCTATGAAACCTGGCTGAACGCGAGCAAGCTCCCGCGCCTCGACTCAATGCACTTCAAGCTGAACGTCGTACGCCGAAATTGGGCTTGAGCACCTTGGCGCCGCTGCGCAGGCGGTCGAGCTCGTCCGACCAGAACTGCATCATAGTAACCCGCTCGTTCCAGTATTCTCCCCGCGTGTAAGCACGGCGCACGCCGTTGGTCTCTATGTGCGCGAGCTGGCGCTCGATCGCGTCCGGATGAAAGCGCCCGCTCTCGTTAAGCAGCGTCGCTGCCATGGCTCGGAAGCCGTGGGCGCTCATCTCCGCCTGCTCGAACCCGAGCACACGCAGGGCAGCGTTGACGGTGTTCTCCGACATCGGCCGCCGTTCGCTCCGGAACGACGGAAAGCAGTAGCATCCGCTACCGGTCAGATCCCAAAGCTCCTCGAACAGACCGGTCACCTGGGTCGAGAGCGGCACGCGGTGCGCGCGGCGCATCTTCATCTTCTCTTCCGGGATGTTCCAGACAGAGTTGTCGAAGTCGAACTCCGACCATTCCGCCCGCCGAAGCTCGCCGGGGCGGACGAAAAGGTGGGCAGAGAGGCGAAGCGCATAAAGGGTGATGGCATGTCCGCTATAGCTTTCGATCGCGCGCATGAGCTCACCTGCGCGATTCGGGTTTGTGATCGCCGCGAGATGCTTCGCCTTGGGGACGGTGAGCGCGCCGCGCAGGTCGCCGGTGGGGTCGCGCTCGGCGCGCGTGGTGGCAACGGCATAGCGGAAGACGCGGCCGAGGACGCTGCGCATCCGGCGGGCGCTCTCGTATCGCCCCGTGGCCTCGACCGATCGCAGGACGACCAGCACTTCCTGGGCGGTGATCTTGGCGATCGGCCGGTTGCCGATCTTCGGGTAGGCCATGTCGAGCAGCCAGCGGATCTTGCTGAGCGTGATCTCGGCCATGTCCTCGCGTTCGTTCTTGGCGATCCACTCCTTGGCGACCGTCTTGAACGTGTCGTTCTCGTCGATACGCGCCTTGGCCCGCGCGACCTTCTCCTCGTGCGAGGGATCGAGACCGGCGGCGATCAGCCGGCGCGCCTCGTCGCGCTTACTGCGGGCATCGGCGAGACCGACATCCGGCCAGGCGCCGAACGCCAAGGTGCGATGCTTGCCGTGATGGACATAGTTGAAACGCCACAGCTTCGAGCCGTTCGGCCGCACGAGCAGGTATAGCCCGGCGCCATCGCTGAGCTTATAGTCCTTCTCGGCCGGCTTCGCGTTGGCCACGGTGGTGGCAAAAAGGGTGCCCATCGAAGGTATCGCCTCCAGAAAGGGAGGAGAACGATACCTCACGAGATACCCGAATTGTTCTCGATTGGTGCCGTATCCGCCCGGATTTCGCCGGACGCTTATAGCACAGGAATCGGCGGATTTCAGCCATTTCCGGGACGTTCTCGGACGCCCCCGGAAGAACAAATGGTGCCCAGAAGAGGACTCTATCTGGTCGCCAAGTCACTGATCCCCGAGCAGATTTTTACTCGGACGATCACCAAGAGCAACAATAGCAGCAACAGAATCCAGTGCCAAGCACCCTTTGAGGTGGAAGGCCGTGGTCGGGTAGATTGCGACCTTCCAATTTACGATGATGCGGATGCCCGGCGCCTTTCCAACGCCAGACGAGTGACGAAGACATGACTCGATGATCGAAGAGCTGATATTAGCGCCACGCGGCGCCAAAGGGCGACCTCAGGTCAGTCGTCAACGCGCAGACACGCTGATTGCTGCACTCCTTCTCGAAGTCGAGCGGATCAACAGCGACCCGATGCCTTGGTATGACGTTACGAAATTGTCGGTCTTCGGAAGCTATCTCTCCACAAAGCCGGTGCTGGGTGATCTGGATATTGCGGTTCGGATAACGCCCCGCTGGTTGCCCACACCCAATGGCTTCACGCGCGCGTGGCAAGCCTTTTGTTCAGACGTGCTTCCTCCAAACGCAATCGCGCGGGACCAACTTACTCTCATTCATTGGCCACGCCTTTATGTCCTCAAGCGGCTCAAGCGGGTCGGTCGGGGAATCAGCGTTCCTTCCCAGCAAGAGTTAGAGAGCTGCGGCTTCGAGCACGAAATCCTTTTCGAGAAATCGGAAACCGACTGCCTCTTTATGAAATAGCGGCAAACAATCAGATCGTCCCTGATTTGCGACAGAGAACTGACGTTCCGCATCCAGATTCAGTGCCCGCACTACGTTCCTATAGCGGCCGGCCTTTCATTTTTAGGAATGCACGACCTGAACAGTGGTGCATTCGGCCAACCCCAGGGAGCCGAACTCCACGCCTATGCCCGATTGCTTGATTCCCCCGAACGGCGCGTCCGGGCGGATCGCGCCATGGTTGTTGATCCAGACGCTGCCACATTCCATGCGTGAGGCAATGGCGCGAGCCTGATCGACATCGCTGGACCAGACCGAGCCACCGAGGCCGTCCGGGCTGGAATTCGCCGTGCGCAGGACTGCCTCGATGTCGGTGTAGCGGATGACGGGGATGACGGGACCGAACTGCTCCTCGTCGACGATCGCCATCCCGTCCTTCGCATCCGCCAGGATGGTGATGGGATAGAACAAGCCTGGCCCATCATGGGCTTTACCCCCGGTGATCACGCGGGCGCCATCGGCCTTGGCGCGGTCGACCAGGCTCTTTACCCGTTCGAGCTGCGCGGGGTTCTGCACCGGTCCGAGATGGCTCTCGTCCTCGAGTCCGTTCCCCGTGATGATGTTCGCTGAAAATGCTTTCAGCCGCTCGCACACTTCGTCGTAGACCGAGTCGTGAACGTAGAGCCGCTTCAGGGCGGCGCACGTCTGACCGTTGTTGATGAAGATTCCCCAGAACAGCTTTTCGAGGTTGGCGTCGAGATCGACGTCCGGCAGGACGATGCCGGCGTCGTTCCCGCCGAGTTCCAGCGTGAGGCGCTTCAGGTTCACTGCGCCGCTAGCCATGATCTTGCGCCCGGTCGCGGTCGATCCGGTGAAAATGATCTTGTCGATCCCCAGGTGGTCCGCCATCGCCTGACCAATCTCGTTCTCCCCGGAGATGACGTTCAGCACACCGGGCGGCAGCGCCGATTGCAATAGTTCGCCAAGCCGAAGGGTGGCGATCGGCGTGTTGGGCGACGGCTTGAGCACCACCGTGTTGCCGGCCTGCAGCGCTGGCATAATGTGCCAGATCGCGATCATCACGGGGAAGTTCCAAGGAGTGATGGAACCGATTACGCCGATGGGCTTGCGATTCAGGACGACGTTGGCGGAGTCGTCGTCCTGAATCGTCTCCGTCGTGAGATCGAGGCTGGACGTGTAGCGCGTCCAGGCGATCGCCCCGCCAATCTCCCACCGCGACCCCAGGCCACCGAGAGGTTTACCCTGTTCTCGCGTGACCAGTTGCGACAATTCTTCGGCATTGGCCTCAATGATGTTTGCTACGATCGTCTTGCGCTTGTTGTAAGGGAGCGTGGACCAGTCAGAGAATGCCCGGCGCGCGGCGGTGACGGCTGCTTCCAGATGTTCCGCCGTCGCCGACGGGGCTCTGGCGAAGACGGCGCCTATTCCGGGATCCAACACATCGAAATGGGCGTCGGTGTTCAATCGCTCTCCACCAACGATGAGCGCATAGTCTTGCGACATGTTTCTCTTCTCTTCCGTTAGAAGGACGAACGCAGCGACACGCCCCATGTGCGCGGTCGGCCGGCGTAGCGGGCAAGGCTGTCCTCGTAGAGCTGAGCCGCCGCCCAATAATATTTGTTCGTGAGGTTTTTCACGTAGAACGAGATTTCGTACCGCTTGTCCTTCACGAACGTGATGTTGGCGTCGAACACGGCATAGGGATCCACTCGGAAAAGCGAATTGTGCAGGAGGTCGCCATACGATGCAGTGGTGTAGCGCCCATCCAACGTCGCATTCATGTCCCAAGTATTCGAGAGCTTCGAGCGATAGGCGAGCATCGCGTTCGCCTGGAACGACGGCGAATAAGTGAACGATGCTCCAGAGAAGTTGTGAGAGATGCCTAGGTCGTCGAATCCGGTATATTCGTCGATCTTGGTGTGCTGGGGCTGACGGACTGGTTCGCCTGGCGCAGAAGCCGTGAAACCAGCCGCCGCTTCCGTCAGGAAATAGGGCGGTTCATGAAGGATGGAAGAGCCGGATGGCCCCTCTATGACAAGGACGCCCGGCAGGTGCTCAGCATGGATGACATGGACTCCTGCCTCACCGATCCTCGGCGTGAGCAGCGTCTGGCATGGGCGGGGTTCCAGGGTTTTGCATAAGGCGGAAAGGGTGAGTTTTGCCGCAGCGTTTTCCGGCGAGCAATCTGTCCTCTGCCCGCACGATGCCCCTAAATCTCGAACCTGGCCAAAGCATCGGGCACCGCATAGCCCCATTGCTCGTAATGATGTGCAATGACCTTCGCCATGATGACCAGTTCCGGGGACCGGTCCGTCGCGCGGTGGCTCATGATGATCGGTGACACCGCCCGTTCTTCCAGATCGCGATAGACGACATCGTCGACGCGCGATTTCTTGACCGATTCAGGGACGATGCAAACCCCTTCTTCGGCGGCGACCAGTCCGATGGCGATTTGCAGTTCCCGCGCTTCATGAGCGATGCGCGGTCGGACGCCATGGTCCGCCAGCAGGGCAAGCACCTGATCGGCATAGCTGGGCCGCGACGCGCTCGGATAAAGGATGACCGCCTCATCCTGCAACTGGCGCAGCGACAGTGGTTCGTCCCGGTGCGCGAAGGGATGCCCGGCGGGCATCGCGACGACCAGACGCTCTTCCCGCAATATCGTTCGCTGAACGGCCGCATCGTCGAAGCGGATGCGACCGAACCCCACATCGATCCGCCCGTCCTTGAGCGCCGAAATCTGGTCGAGGCTGACCATTTCGAGGAGCGAAAGCTCCACATCGGGGGCGACCACGCGAAAACCCCGGATCAATTGGGGCAGGCGCGCATAAATGGTCGATGCTACGAACCCGATGGTGAAGCGCCGTTTCTTCGTCGCCGCCGCCGCGCCGATCATGGCGCGTAATCCGTCCATGCGATCGACGATCTGCGATGCCTGCTCCATCAAAAGCCGGCCTGTCGTGGTCAACGTCAACGGCCGTGTGGATCGATCGAAAAGCTCCGCGCCCACCTCCTGTTCGAGCTGACGGATCGCGCGGCTGAGCGGCGGCTGAGCGATATGGAGCCGCTCGGCGGCGCGGTTGAAATTCCGCTCTTCCGCGACGGTGAGGAAATAACGGAGGAGGCGCAGATCCATACTATACCTTTTGGGTATCTTTAACAGACCATAACAGTCTTTGAAAGGGCGCGCGGCGAAGTTTACGCCAATTGCAGTCTAGGAGCATGAGAGGATGGATGGCGGATGATTGCCGTCGAAAGTATCGAAACCTGTATCGTCGACCTCCCCACCATCCGGCCCCATGTGCTGGCCATGGCGACGATGCATCACCAGTCGATCGTGCTGGTCCGGATCCGCACGTCCGATGGCGTCGAGGGGCTAGGCGAGGGCACAACGATCGGCGGCGCCAGCTATTGCGAAGAGAGCCCCGAAAGCATCAAGCTGGCGATTGACACCTATATCGCCCCCGTCCTCAGGACGTGCGACGCAACCCGGGTGCAGCAGGCGATGTGCAAAGTGGCGCTCAGCGTCTCGGGCGCGCACATCGCCAAATGCGCGGTGGAAACGGCGCTGCTGGACATTGCCGGCAAGCGGCTGGGCGTGCCGGTTTCCGAACTTATCGGCGGCGGGCGCGTGCGTGATCGCCTGCCCCTCGCCTGGACGCTGGCGAGCGGCGACACCGGCAGCGATATCGAGGAGGCCGAGCGGGTGCTGGAACTGCGCCGCCACAACATCTTCAAGCTGAAGATCGGCAAGCGCGAGGTGCGTGACGATGTTGCGCATGTGGCCGCGATCAAGCGCGCCGTGGGCGACCGCGGCAGCGTGCGCGTCGACGTCAACCAGCATTGGGACGAGGCGCAGGCGGACCTGGGTATGAAGCTGCTGGAAGAGGTCGGCTGTGACCTGGTCGAGCAGCCGGTCGCCAAGGGCAATCTGCCCGCCATGGCGCGCCTGTCGGCCAAGCATGTCATCCCGCTGATGGCGGACGAGGCGCTGCACGGCCCGGCGGACGCCTTCGCTGTCGCGGCGCAGGCCGCCGCGCGGGTCTTAGCGGTCAAGATCGCCCAGTCGGGCGGCCTGATACCGGCCTATCATGTCGCCGCCATCGCGGATGCCGCCGGTGTCGGCCTCTATGGTGGCACTATGCTGGAAGCGGGCGTGGGCACCGCAGCGTCGGCGCATCTGTGCGCCAGCATGCCTTCGCTCGCCTGGGGCACCGAATTGTTCGGATCGCTGCTGGTCAAGGAGGACATTCTGGCCGAACCGCTGCGCTACAGCGATTTTGAACTGGAAGTGCCGACCGCGCCGGGCCTGGGCATCGCGCTCGACGAGGACAAGGTGGATTTTTATCGCCGCGACCGGGTGACCCCCCGCCTGCATGTCGTGGCCGAAGGAGCGTAACCCATGCTGTTCATGGTGGAAATGGACGTGAATATCCCGCTGGACTTCGATGCGGAGAAAGCGGCGCGGATCAAGGCGGAAGAGAAGGCCTACTTCCAGACGCTTCAGTCCGCCGGCGTCTGGCGTCATATCTGGCGCAAGATCGGCCTCTATTCGAACGTCTCGATCTTCGACGTCGAAAGCAATATGGCGCTGCACGACACGCTCATGGCGCTGCCGCTCTACCCCTTCATGACCATGAAGGTGACGCCGCTGTGCCGCCACCCATCATCATTGCACGAGGACGACCGCTGACGGGACCAGCGGGCAACGAATTTACCGAGGAGAGGTACATTGGACGCGACTTTCGTAGAAACACCCGAAATCCAGGCGCTGCTCGACCGCGTCGCCGGCAAGGATTCGCAAGGTGGCGATCAGCGCATGAAGGGCATCGTGCGCGACCTGATCGAAGGCATGATGACCGTCATCGCGCGCTACGACGTCAGCGAGGATGAGGTGTGGAACGCCGTCACCTATATCCAGGGAGCCGCTGCCGCAGGCGAACTGGGCCTGCTGATGCCGGGTGTGGGCCTGGAACATTTCCTCGACCTGTTCATGGACGCCAAGGATGCCGAGCAGGGCAAGCTGGGCGGGACGCCTCGCACCATCGAAGGCCCGCTCTATGTCGAGGGCGCTCCAATCGTCGAGAGCGGCGCTAACCTGACCAACGACGCTGACGAGACCGACACGCTGTACATGACCGGCCGCCTGATCGGCCCGGACGGCGAGGCCGTGACCGAGGGCCTGGTTCATGTGTGGCACGCAGATTCGCGCGGCTTCTATTCGCATTTCGACCCGACGCACGAGCAGACGCTGTTCAACAACCGTCGTCGCCTGAAGATCGCGGCGGACGGGACCTATGCCTTCCAGTCGAAGATGCCGAGCGGTTATTCAGTGCCTCCGGGCGGCGCATCCGACCGGCTGATGCAGGTGCTGGGCCGCCACGGCAACCGCCCCGCGCACGTCCATTTCTTCATTGAGGCGCCGGGCTATCGCCAGCTGACCACGCAGATCAATTTCGGCGATGATCCCTTCGCGGCCGACGATTTCGCCTTCGGCACGCGCGAAGGGCTGCTGCCCGTCCCCAACCGCCAGGGCGACAGCGCGCATATCGCCTTCGATTTCCACCTGCAGCGGTCAGAGGATGGCGGCGATGAAGCCTTCTCGACCCGCAAGCGGCTGGCGGTGGAGCCGGCCGAGCCGGTCAAAGAATCCGTCTGAGCATAGGAGGTAGGAACATGGCATCGCCCTTTTCAACCATCCGTGAGCGCGTCGAAACCGCCGTCGTCGACGACAAGGAAGCAGGCATCTTCCGCTGTCGCCGTGACGTGTTCACCGATCCGGCCTTTTTCGAGCTCGAAATGAAGTACATCTTCGAGAGCAACTGGGTCTATCTGGCGCATGAAAGCCAGGTCGAGAAGAAGAATGACTATCTGACGGCATGGATCGGGCGCACGCCCGTGATCCTGAACCGGGCCAAGGACGGCGGCCTCAACTGCGTGGTCAACGCCTGCGCGCATCGCGGCGCGAAGCTGTGCCGGCGCAAGCGCGGCAACCAGCCGCTCTATGTCTGTCCCTTCCACGGCTGGAGCTTCAAAACGGACGGCAGCCTGCTGCGCGCCAAGGACGCCAGCATCGGCGCTTATCCAGACAGTTTCGACCATGACGGGTCGCACGACCTGACCAGGGTGCGCGTCGAAAGCTATCGCGGTTTCATCTTCGGCTCGCTCAACCATGACGTGCTGCCGCTCGAAGAGCATCTGGGCGAGACCAGGGTCATTATCGACCAGATGGTCGACCAGGCGCCCGAGGGGCTGGAAGTGCTGACCGGCAGTTCCAGCTATACCTTCCACGGCAATTGGAAGATGCAGATGGAAAATGGCTGCGACGGCTATCATGTCAGCTCCGTCCACGAAAATTACCAGTCGACCATGGGGCGCCGCGCCGAGGGCGGCACCAAGGCGGTCGACGCGAACGGCTGGTCGAAGGCGCCGGCGAGCGGGGTCTATGGTTTCGAACATGGGCATATCCTGCTGTGGACGCAGGTGCTCAATCCCGAAGTGCGCCCCGTCTGGAACCGCAAGGACCAGTTGACCAACCGTCTGGGGGCCGATCGCGCCAAATTCATCATGGAACAGACGCGCAACCTCGCACTCTACCCAAACGTCTTCCTGATGGACCAGTTTTCGACGCAGATCCGCGTGGTGCGGCCGATCGACGTCAACACGACCGAAGTCACCATCTATTGCTACGCCCCCCGAGGCGAGAGCGCGCAGGACCGCGCCAACCGCATCCGGCAATATGAGGATTTCTTCAACGTCACCGGCATGGGCACGCCCGATGATCTGGAGGAATTCCGCAGTTGCCAGTCCGCCTATGAAGGGGCAGGCGAATTGTGGAACGACCTTAGCCGGGGTGCGACCCGCTGGATCGACGGCCCGGACAGCAACGCCAAAGCCATGGGCATGACCCCGCTGCTGTCGAGCGAGCGCAGCGAGGATGAAGGGCTGTTCGTGCGCCAGCACGAGTTCTGGGCGCAGATCATTCTGGACGGGCTGGCGAAGGACGAATTTCCGCCCACGCCGATGCTGGAGGCGGCGGAATGAGCGAGGTTCTGGAAATGGAGCGCGCCGCCTTGTCTTACACCGATATCTGCGCCTTCCTCTATCGTGAGGCGCGGCTGCTCGACGACCGCGCGTTCGATCGGTGGCTCGATTGCTATGCCGAGGGCTGCGAATATTGGATGCCCGCCTGGACCGATGACGACGACCTCACCACCGATCCGCACAGCCAGATCTCGCTCATCTATTATGCCAACCGCAAGGGACTGGAAGACCGCGTCTATCGCCTCAACACGGAACGGTCGTCGGCCAGCACGCCAGAGGCGCGCACCGCGCACTTCATCAGCAATGTCGAGGTCGTCGCGATGCGCGATGGGGCAATCGACCTGCGGTATAACTGGCATACGCTGAGCCATCGTTACCAGAAGACGCAGCAATTTTTCGGCACCAATTTCCTGACGCTTGATACCTCCGGCGAGGCGCCCAGGATCCTGAAGAAGAAGATCGTCCTCAAGGACGATTACATCCATCAGGTCATCGACGTCTATCATGTCTGACATGGAGCAGCCGATGATCTTTCAGGAACGGTTCGCGGGTAAGGTCATGGTCGTGACCGGCGCGGCGCAGGGCATCGGGCGCGGCGTGGCTTTGCGCGCGGCGGCTGAGGGTGCGCAGGTGCTGTTGGTCGACCGGGCTGAGTTCGTGGGCGACGTCGCGGTCGAGGGCGGCGAGACGTGCGCGGGCTTCGTCTGCGACCTTGAAACGCATCAGGGCGCGTCCGCCGCCATGGCCGAAGCAGTCGCCAGGTTCGGCCGGATCGACATTTTGGTCAACAATGTCGGCGGCGCGATCCGAATGCGGCCCTTCGCGCAGTTTCTGCCCGACCAGATCGAGGCGGAAATCCGCCGCACGCTGATGCCGACGCTCTGGTGCTGCCACGCCGCGCTGCCGGTGATGCTGGCGCGAGGCAAGGGGACGATCGTCAACGTGTCGTCCAACGCCACGCGCGGTATAAGGCGCGTGCCATATTCGGCGGCCAAGGGCGGCGTCAACGCGCTGACCATGAGCCTCGCCATGGAATATGCCCAGGCGGGCATCCGTGTCGTCGCGACCGCGCCCGGCGGAACGCAGGCGCCCGCGCGCCGCGTGCCCCGCAACCCCGGGGGCGACAATGTCCAGGAACAGGCATGGATGACAGAAGCCGTCGATCAGGTCACGACCTCGACCTTCTTCAAACGCTACGGAACATTGGCGGAGCAGGTGGCCCCGATCCTGTTTCTCGCGTCCGACGAAGCCGCCTATGTGACCGGCAGCATCCTGCCGGTCGCGGGTGGCGATTTAGGGTAGGACAGGACAGCCCCATGACCTCTAAAATATACGATACCCCCGCTGCCGCGCTTGACGGCCTGCTGTTCGACGGGATGACGATCATGTCGGGCGGCTTTGGCCTTTCGGGCAATCCCGAGAGCCTGATTCCCGAAATCCGGGTCTCGGGCGTCAAGGGGCTGACTGTCATCTCGAACAATGCCGGGGCGGACGGCTTTGGCCTCTGGATGCTGCTTGAAAGCCGTCAGGTGCAGAAAATGATCTCCTCCTATGTGGGCGAGAACAAGCTGTTCGAGCAGCAATATCTTTCGGGCGACCTGGACCTCGAACTGAACCCGCAGGGCACGCTGGCCGAACGCATCCGCGCGGGCGGCGCGGGCATCCCCGCCTTCTATACGAAAACGGGGGTCGGCACCGTCGTCGCCGAAGGCAAGCCGGTCGAAACGTTTGAGGACGAGGAATATGTACGCGAGACCTGGCTGCGCGCGGACCTCTCGATCGTGAAGGCCTGGCGCGCCGACCCGGCGGGCAATCTCCTGTTCCGCAAGACCGCGCGCAACTTCAACCCGAACATGGCGACAGCGGGCAAGATCACCGTCGCCGAAGTGGAGGAGATCGTGCCCGAAGGCAGCTTGGATCCCGACTACATCCATACGCCCGGCATCTATGTCGATCGCGTCGTGCTCTCCACCATCAACGAAAAGCGGATTGAGAAGCTGACGGTTCGCCAGAGGGAAGTCGCCTGATGCCCTGGACCAGAGACGAGATGGCAGCCCGCGCCGCGAAGGAGCTTGAGGACGGCTATTATGTCAATCTCGGCATCGGCATCCCGACGCTGGTGGCGAACCATGTGCCGGACGGCGTCAACGTGACGCTCCAGTCCGAGAACGGCATGCTCGGCATCGGCCCTTTCCCCTATGCGGGCGAGGCGGACCCCGACCTTATCAACGCGGGCAAGCAGACCGTCACCGCGCTGCCGACCTCCAGCTTTTTCTCCAGTGCGGACAGCTTCGCGATGATCCGGGGGGGCCATATCGACATGGCGGTGCTGGGCGCAATGGAAGTCTCGGCCGATGGCGACCTTGCGAACTGGACCATCCCGGGCAAGATGGTGAAGGGCATGGGCGGCGCGATGGATCTGGTCGCCGGGGTCAAGCGCGTGGTCGTGGTGATGGACCACGTCAACAAAGCGGGCGAACCCAAGATTCTGCCCGCCTGCACGCTGCCGCTCACCGGCAAGGCCTGCGTCGACCTCATCATCACCGACCTTGCTGTCATCGCCGTCGACCGTAAGGCGGGCGGGCTGACGCTGGTTGAAACCGCGCCGGGCGTTACCGTGGCGGATGTGGTCGCCAGAACCGGCGCCCCGCTCGCTGTGAAGGAGGCCGTTGCCGCGTGACCCATGCTTTCCTCTGCGATGCCGTCCGCACGCCCATCGGCCGCTATGCGGGCGCGCTTGCGTCCGTTCGCCCCGACGATCTCGCCGCGCTGCCGATCCGGGCGCTGGTCGAGCGTTCGGGCATCGACCCCGCCGCGATCGACGATGTGATCCGGCAGCGCCAACCAGGCGGGCGAGGATAATCGCAACGTCGCCCGCATGGCCGCGCTGCTCGCCGGGTTGCCCGACAGCGTGGGCGGCTCGACCGTCAATCGCCTCTGCGCCTCGGGCCTCGACGCAGTCGGCGCGGCCGCGCGCGCCATCCGCGCGGGCGACGCCGACCTGATGATCGCTGGCGGGGTCGAGAGCATGAGCCGCGCGCCCTTCGTCATGCCCAAGGCCGACAGCGCCTATGCGCGCAACGCGGCGATCTACGACACCACCATCGGCTGGCGTTTCGTCAACCCGAAGATGCAGGCGCTCTACGGCGTCGATTCGATGCCCGAGACCGGCGAGAATGTCGCCACCGACTTCGCCGTCTCGCGCGAGGATCAGGACGCCTTCGCGATCCGCAGCCAGCAAAAGGCGGGCGCTGCGCAGGCGGCGGGCTATTTCGCGGAGGAGATCGTGCCCGTCGTCCTTACCGACCGCAAGGGCCGCGAGGCGATCGTCGATGTCGATGAGCATCCGCGCCCTGACACCACATTCGAGGCGCTGGCGAAGCTGAAGCCCATCGTCCGCACGGGCGGCACCGTGACCGCCGGGAACGCCTCGGGCGTCAATGACGGCGCAGCCGCGATGATCGTCGCCAACGAAGGCGCCGTGAAGGCGCACGGCCTTGCGCCCCGCGCCCGCATCATCGGCATGGCGAGCGCGGGCGTGCCGCCGCGCATCATGGGAATCGGTCCCGTCCCCGCGACGCACAAGCTGATGGCGCGCCATGGCCTCTCCATCGACCGTTTCGACGCGATCGAACTCAACGAGGCTTTCGCCAGCCAGGGCCTCGCCGTGCTGCGCGGCCTTGGCGTCGCGGACGACGACGCGCGGGTCAATCCCAATGGCGGCGCGATCGCGCTCGGCCATCCGCTCGGCATGTCCGGCGCCCGCATCCTGATGACACTCGTCCACCAGCTCGAACAGTCCGGGGGCACGCTGGGCCTTGCGACCTTGTGCGTGGGCGTGGGCCAGGGGCTTGCCGTTGCGGTTGAGCGCCTGTGACAGAGGTTCGGTTCTTCACCACCGGCGATGGCTGCCGCATCGCCTGGTGTTATGATGGGCCACAGGACGCGCCGCTCCTCATCCTATCCAATTCGCTGGGCACCGACATGGACATGTGGAAGCCGCAGATGGCGGCCTTCGCAGCGCGGTTCCGGGTGCTGCGCTACGACCAGCGCGGCCATGGCCGCTCCGGCGCTCCGGCGGGAGCCTATTCGATGGACCGGCTTGGCCGGGATGTGATCGAACTGCTCGATGCGCTGGATATCGCGACGGTGGACTTTTGCGGCCTGTCGCTCGGCGGCATGGTCGGGCAATGGCTCGGCATCCGCGCGCCCGAGCGGATCGGGCGTCTGATCCTTGCCAACACGTCGAGCTATATGGGGCCGCCCTCAGCATGGGATGCGCGGATCGAAACCGTGGGCGACCAGGGCATGGCCCCTCTGGCAGAGGCGTCCGTCGCACGCTGGTTCACCCCGGCTTTCATCGCCAGCGGGCAGGACGCCATCGAACCCATGCGCCGGATACTGTTAGCGACCGCGCCGCAAGGCTATGCCGGATGCTGCGCCGCCATCCGGGACATGGACATGCGGCGCGGCGCGCAATTGATCCAGACCCCGACACTGATCATCGGCGGCGCCCAGGATGCGGCCACGCCGCCGGCGCACAGCCTGGCGCTCCAGCAAGCCATCGCGGGGTCCGCATTGAAAATGCTGGACGCCGCCCATCTATCCAATGTCGAACGCGAAACGGAGTTTGCGCTTTTAGTATCGCAATTCCTCGGCAACTGACCGTGTAAGCCTATCCCAATGCAGCAAAGGAAAAGACAATGAGCGCAGATATATCGGAGAGTTTGTCCGGCAAGGTGGTGGTGATCACGGGTGGCACGTCGGGGATCGGCGAGGCCTGCGCCCGCTATTTTGCCGATCGGGGCGCGTCCGTCCATGCCTGGGGCCTGGGATCGGGCAAGTCGGCGCTCGCGGGGCACGACAATGTCACCTTGCTAGAACTCGACGTCACGGACCATGCAGCGCTCGCCGGTGCGGTCGGCGCGCTCGATCATATCGACTATGTCATTCCGGCGGCAGGCATCAGCCTCGCTCCGCGCGAACATGAAGCCGATGCCTTTGATCGCGTGGTCGCCATAAACCTTTCGGCGGTCATGCACACCTGCACGCTGGCAAGAGCGCGCATGAAGGAGGGCGGCGCCTTCGTCCTGATCGCCTCGATGTACAGCACCTTCGGTTCGGCGGAACGGCCCGCCTATGCCGCCAGCAAGGGCGCAATCGTGCAGCTGACGAAATCGCTGGCGCAAAGCTATGCGTCCGCAGGGATTCGCGTCAACGCGGTCGCGCCGGGCTGGATCGATACGCCGCTTCTTGCGCCGCTCAAGGCGGATCCCGCCATCGCGTCCGTGATCCTGGGCCGCACTCCGCTGGCGCGCTTCGGCGATCCGGTCGAAATCGCCAAGGCGGCGTCGTTTCTGTGCGGGGACGGAGCGTCCTTCATTACTGGCGCGACCCTGCCGGTCGACGGAGGCTATCTGACGGTGTAGATCCGGGCCGATAATCATAAAAGAATGAGGAGAGGCGTCATGACGCCATCGCGCGACGAACGCATTTACACGAAACAGAGACATTTAAGGCATGCCCTCCTCGACAGGAGCGCGAAGGCCCAATCCAGTCTGGCTCGTGATCTGGCTAGTGAGCTTCTCCTTTATCTCGACGACAGCAAAACCTGTTGGAGGCTCGCGACCGACAGGCTGAGGACCGCACTCGAAGTAGAGCGTGTCGACGGCGGGGTCGCCGCACCTACGGACGCCAGTTATCACCCTGGTCAGAGCGAAAGCCTGAGCGACATTCAGGAAATCCCTTCGCTGAGCGGCATTACCGTGAGCAACTGTGAAGATGGCATGCGACTTTTGTGGGGTTCCGACAGGCCTATCGTCTTCCGGTCAATCCGGAACGAAAGGTCCTTCGGACCGCGCTTGCGTTCGGACCTGGAACGCGCTGGCGTGTCAACGAAACTTGCATATGCGCTTCATGACGAGAATGGGCGCTTCGCTCTTCTCTGCGCTGATCGGGTTATGCGGGGCGAGCGAGAGTGGCAGACGTGGCAGTATGAGTTGTTCGAAGGCGTTGCAAAGCATTTTCTAGGCCCGATCCTGGGGGCAGTCCGCTACCTCGAGGAAAATTGCCCTTCTATAGATGCCAAGGAAGTTCTTGCGACGCTATCGACAGCGGAGCGGAAGGTTGCGAGGCTGGTCGCCTCAGGGGCGAGCTACAAGGAGATAGCAAGTTCGCTCAACCGTTCCCCCTTCACGGTTGATCATCATCTTCGCAATATTCGAGCGAAGCTGCATATTGAGTCGCATGCGAAATTAACAAGCTTCCTTGGCGGATATTGCCGGGAACTGGATAGCTGATACGCGGTGCCGGTTGACGCCGGCCGACTCGCCAGATTCCCTCTCTAAAAGCGGTAACACTCTCCGTTTCAGTGCGCCCGCGAAGTTCGCGCGCGCGGCATTTGTGTTTTTTGACGGCGCAATATGGCCTCGGTGCTTCATTCCATCAGACCGTTGAGGAGTATCCATCCGGTGAAGGCCGCATTCACGCGCGTCAGTCGTTTGCCGGATTGATGATGCGCTTTGCTGCGGCGTTGCGGTGTGCTGAGATTCTGCCGAGTGCGACCTGGATGGGAAAGACTTCCAGTTCGTCTGGGTCATACCCGTCGAGCCACTCGGTGATTTCGGCATGGTCGGGATGGTTGGGATCGGCTTTGGCCTCAAGCATTTCGTAAAAGCCGTGGATTCCTCCGCAGTCTTCGGGTGGGCAGTCGCGCTCTCCGCCGATAAAGCGGGGATATGCCGTGTCTGGTTCACCGCGACGCACAGCGCTGACGGTGAGGTTATGCTGCCAGTTGTCGCCAAAATCGTAGGTGTAATCGATCCTGGTCGTGCCCGGGGCGAGCACATCGCGCAGGCGCGTGCGCGAGGCGACCTTGCGTGGCGAAGTGCCCCAGTCCTCATCCATCGGCAGGCCATAGCTCTGGCCGTCGATGACCAGTTCCCAGAGGTGGTAATCCAGCCAACCCATCGTAACCTGGACGATATCGTGCAGGACTTTGAGCGTGATTGAGGTTGGCACTTCGACCACGCGCCAGATTGGCGGATCGGAGTCTTTCAACTCGATACGAAGCGTGGCGATCTCGGTGAAGCTGTCGATGGCGGTGGGTTTAGTGGCGCGGCGGGTCGTCATGCTGCCTGAGATAGCACGCCCGCGCGCTTGTGCCAGTTCCATGGCAGCAACTGATCGAGTTGGCGTACCGGATGATCGGCGATGCGCGCGAGGGTGTCGGCCAGCCAAGCCTGCGGATCGACATCATTCAGCCGGGCGGACTGGATCAGGGTGTAAAGGACTGCCGCGCGCTGGCCACCGCGGTCAGAGCCGCAAAATAGCCAGGCTTTCCTGCCCAGCGGCACACAGCGAAGTGCGCGTTCCGCAGCATTGTTTGTCAGGCAGACCCGGCCATCGCCCTGGAAGCGGGTGAAGGCATCCCAGCGGCGCAGCATGTAGTTGATGGCCTTGGCCAAGTCGTGGTTGCGCGACAGCTTTGCCAATTGGGCGGTCAGCCATTCGTGCAGTTCAACCATCAGCGGTGCGCTGAACTCCTGTCGGGCGGCGAGCCGTTCACTCGGGCTGTTGCCGTTGATGCTGCGCTCGATGTCGAACAGCGCATCGAGCTTCTGCACGGCTTCCAGCGCGATTGGGTAGATCTGGCGTGACCGCTCGCCCCGGCTCTTCTTGCGGGCTGCGCCTTCGACATCGGCCAGCTCGAAGAATTTGCGGCGCGCGTGGGCAAAGCAACCCGCTTCCAGCACGGGGGCAGGCTGGCGGTGGGCGGCATAAAGCTCGCCATAACCGCCATAGGCATCGGCCTGCAAAATCCCTGACCACGACACGAGATGCGCCCTGGGATGTTCGCCGCGCCGGTCGCGCGAATAGTGGAACAGCGCGGCAGGCGGGTCTGTACCGGCAAATGGTCGGTCATCGCGCACATAGACCCACAACCTTGCGGTGTCAGTCTTGCCTTTGGCCATGACCGGCACCGTGGTGTCGTCGCCGTGCAATCGCTCGGCAGCAAGAACATGCGCCTCGATCAACCGGTACAGCGGCATCAGCGCGAACGCGGCAGCCCCGACCTGATCGGCGAGCGTCGATACGCTAAGTGGCACGCCCTCACGGGCAAAGCGGTCCGCTTGGCGGTTGAGGGGCTGGTGTTGCCCGTACTTCTCAAACAGCACCATGGCGAGGAAGCTGGGCCCCGCCCAACCGCGCGGCACGACATGGAACGGCGCTGGCGGCTGCGTGATCTTCTCGCAGTCCCGGCACGAGAATTTCTCGCGCACCGTCTGGATGACTTTCCACGCGCGCGGGATCACTTCCAACGTCTCGGTCACGTCCTCGCCGAGCTTCGACAGACGCTCACCACCGCAGGCCGGGCATGAGCACGGTGCCGGGATGACCACGCGCTCACGTGGCAGGTGTTCGGGAAATGGCTTCTTGACTGGCCGTTTGCGTTCGAAGGCGACGACAGTGGTGGCCTTCTCTGCCATCGCGGCCGCAGTCAGGTCATCCTCGGTGGCGTCTGCTTCCAGATCTTCAAGCTGAAGTTCCATCTGGTCAAGCAGGCGCTGGCTGCGTTCGGCGCTGGGGCCATATTGTTCGCGCCGCAGCTTGGCTATCTGCAGCTTGAGGTGCGCGATCAGGGCTTCGGTGGCGCTGGCCTGTGCCTGGGCATTGGCCAACCGCGCCTCGGCTTCCGCCGCACGCTGCGTGGCGACGTTGGCCAGCAGGGTCGCCTCCAGAACCAGCGCCTTCAGCGCTTCAATGTCGTTCGGCAGAGGCGAAACGGCCGTATCCATGGCCATGATGGAATCACATAATGCGGTGCTTTTGAAGCGAAAAATACACAGGAGACCGCTAAAAATGCAGCCCTATCCGGCACTCTCGGGCCGCCAGGAATGTTGTGGGTTACGCCAGTCGATACCTTCGAGCAGACAGGCCAACTGCGCAGCCGTCAGCGACACCATGCCGTCCTTCGCCGAGGGCCAGATGAAGCGCCCTTTCTCCAGTCGCTTGGCGTAGAGCGACATGCCGATGCCGTCATGCCAGATGATCTTGACCAGTGCGCCGGCACGCCCGCGAAACACGAAAAGATCGCCGCCGTGCGGATTGCGGCTCAAGCTTTGCTGCACCAGAAGCGCCAACCCCTGCATCCCTTTGCGCATATCTGTGTGCCCCATCGCGATCCACACCCGCGCGCCTGCTGGGATCATCGCAGGGCCTTCAACGTAGCCGCCGCCAGATCAGGCGATGCCGCCGCAAAAATGCTGACGCGCCCTTCGCCGCCCAGTTCCACCACGATGACCGGGGCCGACATCTCTGGACTACACGGTTCCCCAGCACCCACCACTGCCTCGGCGAACTGAGGCACCGCGATCTGCTGCCGCAGTTTGGCGCGCCATGTGTAAATCCGCGCCGTCGAAATGTCGTGCAACCGCGCCACGTCCGCCACGCAAGCCCCCGGTGCGAAGGCTTCGGCCAAAATCCGCAGCCGTTCCTCATCGTTCCATCGCCGCCGACGCTCCGGCCCGTGCATCACAGTGATCTGCCGCATCTACCACTCCTGAGTGCGCTCTCGAGAGCGCCCTTAAGAGTGATCGCCTACTTCACCGCAAGGCGGGGCCCGCCGGATGGATACGTTGAGGACGCATCTATGCGAACGGCCTGGGTCCACGCGCGTCCGCCGGCATTTTCCTTATCGAAATATAGCTCGCGGCGTTTAGCATCCCGCTACCGCGCAAGGCGGCCTCGGCGCCACGCTTACTCAAAATAGCGAGTTCTCGCGATAGACCCAATCATTGCGAAATGGAAAAAGGACAGAGTTGGATTGCTGCATCCTCTTGGGTGCGCCCCTTAGAAAATAAGCAGATGGATGAGACAATGGAGAGTCAGACTTTGACGCAGACGTACGAGATGAATGACGACGAGCGGCGCATCCTCGGTCATCATGCAAGCTATGGCATTCAGGATATGCATCTTGACGGGAATACCTCCGTCTTTCACCCTTGGGTCGGCGATGTCTGGCTGAAACCTTTGCGCTTCGACGTGCGCAACAATGTTTATGTCAACATCCTGTGGGCCAAGGGGCCCGGTGGCCTTGGCCGGCATCGGCACCGTGGTCAGGTCACGGCTTTCACGCTTGAAGGCTCCTGGCGCTACGAAGAATATGACTGGGTCGCCCGCCCCGGCGATTTTGTGCAGGAGAATCCGGGCGTCATTCACACGCTTACCAGCGACACCGGCACGAAGACCTTGTTCTATGTGGGTGGATCGCTCGAATTCTATGACGAGCAGGATAATTTGACGAATATCATGGATGTCTTCTCGTTCCTGGACATGTATATCAACTATTGCAAAGAAAATAACCTGGAAGTCAACGAACGACTTATTTTTTGATATAAAAGCATAAAAAGAATTAGGGGGCGGAGAAACAACATGAAGATGGCGCCGATAGAAATATTTGGTAGTATTGGGACGACTGCAAAAGCGTTCATCTCGGCCCATCGTTACATTCAGGGGCCCGGCATCCTGACGGACCTTGGAACCTACCTTCCCATGGTCGGTTCCAAGCGGCCCGGCTTGCTTCTACCAAGGGACCTCCCCGTTTCTATCGGAGAGACCGTTCGCGAGGCGCTGTCCGTTGACGGTCTTTCCTGGACAGAGTCTGCATTTGGCGGTCAGTGTTCCATCGAGGAAATCGACGCCCAAGTCGCGATTTTCAGGGCTTCGGAGAGGGACGCCGTTGTCGCGGTCGGCGGTGGCAAGGCTATCGATACCGCGAAATGCGTAGCCCGCCGCCTTGATGTACCACTGGTCATCTGTCCGACATTGGCTTCAACAGATGCGCCCTGCTCGGCGGCCTCGGTGATCTACACAGCCGAGGGGGCATTCAAGGATGTTGAGTTCATCCCCAGCAATCCCGACCTCGTGATCGTCGACACCAGCTTCATCGTGAGGGCTCCCGTTCGCTTTCTGGTAGCCGGTATGGCGGATGCTCTCGCCACCGGCTACGAAGCGCGGACATGCGTCTCGAACCCCTCCGCGCGTTCGATGGTGGGCGGGCGCATTACGATCGCCGCTGCCACGATAGCGGAGATATGTTCGAAGACGATCTTCGAACATGCCGACGGCGCACTTCAGGCAGCCAGAGAAGGCGTGTCGAACGATAGTTTCGAGGCCGTGGTTGAGGCCAACACATTGCTCAGTGGAACTGGCTTTGAAAGTGCGGGCCTCGCGGCAGCGCATGCGGTCGCATCGGCTCTCACGCTCATACCGTCGGTTGAACACGGCTTCCTCCATGGCGAAATGGTGGCTGTAGGCACGATGGTCCACCTGCAGCTTGAAGAACGGCTGGACGATCTCGCTCGCGTTGAGGAGTTGCTTACGCGGCTGGGTCTTCCGGTGAGCTTTTCCGATCTCGGAATCAGCATGGAAGCTGGGGATGAGACACTGGAGACGGTTCTGAACGCAGCGTGCGCAATGCCGTTTATGGCTAATGAGCCTATGCCCGTCACGACCGAAAGTCTTCGAAAAGCGGTCGAAGCCGTTGAGCTGCGAAAGATCGTCACAACACGCTAGTCGATAAGTCTAAGATCAAAATAACTACAAAAATATTTTGCGTCGCTTTCGCGCGCTGAGAAGAGATTTGTCTATTAAGGGAGGGGTTAATGTCCAAATTTTCAGTGTATAAAAATTCGACATGTCTTTATTTCGTGTCGGGAATTGCAGCGATCGCTCTTACTCATCAGAGTGCTCAGGCTCAGGCTGCGGGCTCTGCTGCTGGGGGTACGGCCAGCACAAGCCAGAGCGCCAGCTCGTCAAGCCAAGGCGATGTATTTGGCGACATTGTCGTCACCGCGCAGAAGCGCGCGCAATCGACACAGGAAGTCGGCATCTCGATCTCGGCATTTGGTGGAGAGCAGCTACAGGCGCTGGGAGCGACAGACGTCAAGAGTGTCGCCGCACTCGTACCGGGCTTCACGGTGGCGCCCTCTGCGCGCAGTGCACCAATCTACACCATCCGCGGCGTCGGCTTCAATACGCCCAACGCGTCGTCTTCCTCCCCGGTTGGTATCTACTACGACGAGATTTCCTATCCGTATCCGGCCATGACGGCTGGCCCGTCGTTCGACATGGAGCGCGTTGAGATACTCAAGGGACCTCAGGGCACGCTTTATGGGCGCAACACCACGGGTGGACTCGTCAACAACATCGCAGAGAAGCCCAAGTCGGAGAATAGCGGTTATCTGCGTATCGGAGCCGGCAATTATGGCAGCTACAACACGGAAGGCGCCATCAACGGTGCGATCACCGACAATCTGAATGCGCGTGTTTCGTTTGCGACCGAGCGCTCGACCAAGGGATGGCAGATCAATCTGTCGGACGGAAGTCGTCTTGGCGAGATCGATCGCGCAGGCGCCCGCGTTCAACTGGCCTGGAAGCCCACAAGCACGCTCTCTTTCCTTTTGGCCGGCAACTGGTGGCGCGACAAGTCGGACACTCAGGTCGGCCAGGCCGTCCTTGTTTTCCCCAAAGCCGTCAATGTCGCGGTGACGCCTTCCAACGCCGACTCAATTGCCAACACATTGGATGGCCTTGGCTTTCCAGGTCAGTCGATCGTCAATCAGGCATTTTCGCCGACAAATGCAAGTCAGGCGAAATGGACGAGCAAACCATTTCTTTTTCAGGGCACGGCGGGTGGCAACACCTATAACCCTGTCCCAATCAACAACTATCACAAGAATAATGAGCTGTTCGGGCTCTCGCTCCGTACGACTTGGTCGATCTCGCCATCGGTTGATCTGACCTCCCTCACGGCATATTCGCACTATCGCCAGGAACAGGGACAGGACATCGCTGGCTGGGACATCCCCAACGCCATTTCCATCGACCGCGCCAAGATCGAATCCTTCTCGCAAGAGCTGCGTTTAACAGGCAAGACGTCGCGGCTGAACTGGATCGCGGGTCTGTTCTATGCACATGACAAGACCAGTGAGAACAACTCCAACTGGAGCCCTGTCGGCACGAATATCGGACCGCTACGCCAGCTCGCCGCGCAGACCGTCGCCAATCAGGGAGGCACCCTGAAGCAGCAGGAAGACGTACTCTATGGCTTCACCGACTGGTCGGACTCAATTCAACAGAGCATTTATACCGGATCGGTCTTTGGGCAGGCCCAATATAAGCTGACGTCCCAGTTCGAGGTAACGCTGGGCGCGCGCTACACCAGGGATATCGCACGCTTCACTGGCTGCACGACCGATCAGGGCGACAACAGCATCGCTTCCGTCTGGAACGTGTTCTTTCGGGCCAACGGCATTCCATCGAACGTGGCGCCTGGCGGTTGCGTCACCTACAATGGTGACCTTGAGGCTGTGATCAAGAGCGGCGGCGCACTCCCCTTTCCCCCACAGGAGCTTGCCCATCAGCGTCTGAGTCAGGATAATTTCGCGGGCCGCGTAGGCCTCGACTTCCACATCGATCGGCATAATCTCCTCTATGCCTCCTTCACGCGGGGTTTCAAATCAGGCGCATTCCCGAATATCGATGCTAACGTCTCGACCCAATATGCGCCGGCTAAGCAGGAGAGAGTCGACGCATTCGAAGCGGGCTTCAAATTGCAGCCGACCGCTGGCGTGACCCTGAATGGCTCAGCGTTCTATTACGACTACAAGGACAAGCAGGTCTTCGGCGCTGTGCCGGACATCATCTTTGTGTATCTCAACAGGATCGTGAACATTCCTAAATCTCACCTCTACGGCTTTGAGGGGGAGATTGCGGTTACGCCGATCACTGGTCTTTCGGCTCGGATCAGCGCAACCTATATCAAGTCACATATCGACCAGTATTTTGGGTTCGATCAGTATGGCAGCCAGCGAGACTTCCATGGAGAAGGCTTTGCCTTCACGCCTAAGGTGCAAATTAACGGCGTGCTGAGTTACGGCTTTGACGTCGGCAGCAATTTCAACGCCCGACTGACAGGTTCTGGGCGATATACGAGCGCGCAACAGGGCGATCTGATCAATGACCCGTACTTCCACATCAATCCGTATACGGTGTTCGATGCTAATGCGAGCCTCGCGACGAATGACTCGAAGTATCAGGTGAGCCTTTGGGTGAAGAACCTCACCGACAAATATTATTGGACGAGTGTTCAGGGCCTTCAGGACAGCGTCGTGCGCTTCGCTGGTATGCCGCGGACTTTCGGTGGCTCGTTCTCTGTTCGTTTCTAATTTTTCGGAAGCGGGGGGCATCATGGCTCTCCCGCTTCTTTTTGTGGGAGTATGCTGATTGTGAATGCCGAAGGAAAACCGAAATCAACCAAAGTGGTCTTTCTGGATCATGGGCTTACAAAAATTCTTCGCGAAATGATTTCCGGCCGTACCGACAGTTCGTTGCAAGCACAGTTCGGAATCAGTTATAATACATGGCGAAAACTCAACGCAAATATGCCCATTCGCGCATCGGTAGCGGAACGCCTTGCCAGGCGAATTCAAGATCCTGACAGAAATAAAACCGAATAAATCGCTATTACATTATGTTGGCATGAGTATCCGAAAAACTATGGCACGCGACGCATTGCGAATGAGGTTCAAATATTTCTAATCATAAAATTCAAATAATAATATAAAGTAAGTTTCATAATAAAACCCAACATGATATCA
>CAMPIM010000025.1 GCA_946886365.1 uncultured Novosphingobium sp. | reverse complement strand
TGTCGAGCGCGTTGCCGGTCTGCTGCAACGTGCCCTGCGTGTTGATCTTGCTGGTGCCCTGCATCGCGACACCGGAGCCGAGATTGAGGCCGGTCGCGAATTTGTTTTCGCTGTCCGAATTGGCGCCTGCGGCCACCATCTGCTGGTAGGCGAGCGTTTCGAAATCGGCGCGGTCGCGCTTGAATGCGGTCGTGTTGACGTTCGCCAGGTTGTTGGCGATCACGCGCATCTTCGTGTTCTGCGCGTCAAGGCCGGTGCGGGCGACGTGAAGGGCTGCGTTGGTCATCGTCTGAAGTTCCTTGCGAAGTCAGTCTTTGTCACGAAAAGCAAGGTTCGTGCCAAATTAACCATCAAGCCGCATGAGCGACGCGCCGCCATCATCCAGTTCCTTGGCGGTGTTGATCAGCTTCACCTGGGTTTCCCAGGCGCGGCTTGCTTCGATCATGTCGACCAGTGCTGAAGTCGCGTTGACGTTGGAGCCTTCGATCGAACCGCCGGTGACGGTCGCGAGGGGATCGGTCGGCAGCGCGCCACCATTGGTTTCGCGGAACAGGCCGTCCGTGCCCTTGGCGATGCTGGAGCCGACTGCGCGGACGAGCTTCAGCCCATCGACACGCTGCGGGTTTGCCGGGTCGCCGCCCTGCGGCACGCCCCAGATGCTGCCATCCTGCGAGATGGAGACGCTGTCCATCTGCGGCAAGGTGATGGGGCCGCCTTCGCCCAGGACGGGAAGGCCGTCGCCGGTCGTGAGGAGGCCGCTGTCGGAGAGTTTAAGGTCGCCGCGGCGCGTATAGGCTTCGCTGCCGTCCGCGGCCTGAACGGCGAGCAGTGCATCGCCGTTCATGGCCACGTCCAGCGGATTGCCGGTTTCGACGACCGCGCCCTGCGCCATGTCGGACGCGATCACCTGTTCGGACGCCTGCGCTCGCGTTTCGAAACCATCGCCCTTGATCCAGCGCGTCTCTGCATTGGCGATCTCCGCGCGGAAGCCAACCGTGTTGACGTTCGCGAGGTTGTTGGAGATCGACGCCTGCCGCGCCATCGCGCCGCGCATCGCGGTGAGTGCCGTGTTGACGAGCCGGTCCATGGGTCTGTCCTGTTTCTAACGCGGCGGGCTGACCGGGTTCTGTGGAACCCGGTAAAGCCCGCGCGGGGCCTGAGCGTAGCCAAGGCGCGGATGCGTGAGCATCCCTGCGCCTTGCTATTAAGTGCGCATGTTCACGATGGTGGTCGACAGCGTGTTGGCCGCTTCGATCGCCTTCGAGTTCGCCTGGAAGTTGCGCTGGGCCGAGATCAGGGCGACCAGTTCTTCCGTGATGTCCACGTTGGCGCGTTCGAGGGCGCCCGAGCGAACCGAGCCGTAGAGGCCGCTGTTGCCGGTGCCGAAACGCGGCGCGCCGCTGGCCGAGGTGGAGGTCCAGTGCGCGTCGCCCTGCTGACGCAGGCCGTCCTGGCTGTTGAACGCCGCCATGGCGGTGGTGCCGAGATAAACGGTCGAACCATCGGCATAGACGCCGGTGATCTGCCCATCCTTGCCCACGCCGACGCTGTTCAGCTGGTTGCCGGTGCCGCCAGCGGGCCAGTTCGTGGGGACCTGAAGGTCGGCGAGGTCGCCGGAAGTCAGGGTGCCAGCGGCGAGGCCTGCAGCGGTCGCTGCGGAAGGCAAGCCGGTGGTGGGATCGACCGGGATGACCTGAACGCGGGCGCCGGTGGTATCGACCACGAAGCGGTCCTCGGTCAGCGACAATGCGCCGTTACGCGTGAAGCTGACCTGGCTGTCGCCGGTGCGCTTGACGGTGAAGAAGCCTTCGCCGGTGATGGCGAGGTCCAGCGTCTTGTCGGTGCCTTCGATCGTGCCCTGCGTGAACTGCTGGGTGATGCCCTGCACGCGCGCACCCTGACCAGCGACCTGCGTCGTGGTCTGCATCGGCGCGGCGGCGAAGATGTCGCCGAACACGGCCTTGCTCTTCTTGAAGGCGGTGGAGTTCACGTTCGACACATTGTTGGCGATGGTGGCCAGATCGGTCTGTGCGGCCTTCAGGCCGGAAAGCGAGATGTAGAAGGACATGGCGCTGCTCCTTGGGTGAAAAGGATTTGGTGGGTGATAAGGTTAGGAGAGTGAAATGGCGTCCGAAGGGTTGTAGCTGCCCAATGCGGTGATGAGTTTGGAGGCGCTGCCGTCAGCGGGTGACTGGACGGCGGCGATGGTGGCCCAGCTGGCGACGCGCGACGGCGAAGCGCCGTTGACGCGGATCTTGAGCGCGTCCGTGGCAACCCTGTTTCCGGCTTCGTCCTTGCCGTCCCAGTAGAAGTTGACGTCGCCTGCGGATCGGTTGCCGAGGTCGATGGTCTTGAGGACATTGCCGTTGCCGTCCATCAGATCGACGCTGGCGCCGCTGGTGGCGTCCGCGAACGTCACTTGGCCGGTATATTGGCCGTAGGCGTCGGGCGCGACGATGTTGCTTTGGACCAGCATTGACTTGCCGATCCAGCTGGCGGCATCGCCCAGGCGCGAACCGGTCAGCTGCGAGGCGAGGCCCTTTAGCGTCTGGTTCATTTCCGCGATGCCGCTGGAGTTGGTGATGGTCGCCATCTGGGCCACCATTTGCGCGTTATCCATCGGCGCGAACGGGTCCTGCGTCTGCATCTGCGCGGTGAGCAGGCGCAGGAAATCCGCCTGGCCCATCTCCGCCTTGCCGGTGCCGACATTCTTGTAAGGGTTATAGGCGGTAAGGCCCGCGCTGTCGGTGACGGTTGAGGTCGTGCTCATTTGCCGATCCTTATGGTTTCGAGCATGAGGGATTTGGCGGTGTTCAGCACCTGCACATTGTTTTGATACATGCGGGCGGTCTCGATCATGTCGACGAGCTCCGCGCTGCTATCCACGGCCGATTCCCAGACATCGCCATTCTTGTCGGCGAGCGGGTGGTTGGGGTCGTGGCGCTTGGTCGGCTTGGCGTCGGTGGTAAGGACGCTGGCGACCTTTACCGTGGACACGCCGGGCTTGTCGGTGACCGATTCAAAAACGGGCTTGATGGCGCGATAGGCGGATGCCTCGCTGCCGGTGACGTTGCCCGCGTTCGCCATGTTGGATGCGGTGGCGTTCAATCGCACCAGCTGCGCGCTCATGGCGCGGCCGGCGATGTCGAAGACGTTCATGGGGCCAGAGCCGCTCATGCTCATTCTCCCTTCAGGGCGCGAGTGATGGTGTTGATGCGGCCCTCAAGGAAGGAGAGGGTCGTGCGATATTTGACGGCGTTTTCAGCGAACAGCGTCTGTTCGGTGCTGAGTTCGACGGTGTTGCCGTCCAGGCTGGGCTGTAGCGGCACGCGATAGCCCATGCTGTCATCGACCGCCTTGCTGACATCCGCGATTCCGCTGCCCTGCTGGCGCGTGGTCGCTTCTTTCAGCGCGGCGTCGAAGTCGATGTCGCGCGCCTTGTAACCGGGGGTCGAGGCGTTCGCGATGTTGGACGCGAGCAGGGACAGGCGTTGCGAGCGAAGCGCCAGCGCCTTTCCATGTATCCCGAACAGTCCGTCTTCCAGCGACATTTCCGTCTTTCCGTCTTTTTGCCCCGAGGGGCCTAAAAGTTGTGGGTCATCCGCCGTTCTGAAGCCTGAAGGCGTGAACCGCGGGTGATCCGAACGGGTATTCGCAAGAGCCGTGCCAATTTGCGTGGGTGACGCATCGGCATGCGCTGAAATGGCGGAAATCCTTGGGTTCGGATTGCGGCGACGGCAGGGGCGGCAAGATTTTGCCGGTCTCTGGCAAGGCTTTGCCGCAGGTGATCCGGGTGAATGGGGGATTGGTTGATGTTCGGGATTTTGGCGCAACTCTTCGATCCCCTGACGCTGATCATCATGATTGCGGGCGTGGGCGCGGTGGCGCTGTTTCAGAATGGCGGCCCGGCGATTGGGCGAGGGTTCGCGGCATTGGTGCCGCTGCTGCGCGCCGATCCGGACAAGGATCAGGCAACAGCGCGCGCGGCGCTGCTGAAGATCGATCAGGTTGCGCAGCTGCGCGGCCTTGCCTGCACCGATCGGGTGAAGACGGCCAATCCTTTCCTTGCCGAAGCGGCGCGCCGCCTCGCCAACAGCGAAAAGACCGAGCAGTTCGAGATTTGGGCAGCGCAGGCGCTGGCCGATCGGGCGCGCCGTCATGGCGGTGCGCGCAACGTATGGCTGTCGATCGCCGATGCCGCGCCTGCATTGGGCATGGCGGGCACGATATTGGGTCTGATCGGCATGTTCGCGGCGATGGATGATCCGGCGGCGCTGGGGCCGTCCATGGCGCTGGCGCTGCTAACGACCCTTTATGGCGTGGTGATCGCCAATGTCATTGCCGCTCCCATAGCGAGCCGTCTTGCCGACCTGTCGGAGCGTGAGTTGGCATGGCAGAAGGAAGCGGTCACCCGCATGGTCGCCATCGCCCGGCGCGAAAATGTGACGACGCTGCGGGCGTCCATCCGCGAGGTTGCGTGATGACCGCTGCCGCATCGCAAGCCCGGCGCAATCGGTGGGCGGTGAGTTTCGCCGATCTGTTGTTGTTGCTGCTCGGCTTCTTCATCTTGCTTCAGGCGAGCGGGCAGAAGCGCGATGCCATGCTGGCGCAGGTGCGTCAGCAATTTGGTGGGCGCGCGGTTGCCAAGGATATGGAATTGCGCGCGGCGGAGCTGTTCCTGCCGGACGAGGCTTTGTTGTCCGATCGGGGCAGGGCGGCGCTCGCCAGGGTTGGCGCTGGCTTGCGTCGAGGAACGGGCAGGATCGACATCAGCAGCTTGGGCACTGACCCGGCGCGGCGTCGGTTCGATCCGTGGGATCTCGCTGCGGCACGACTGGGCGCGGTGGCGCGCGAGTTGAAGGCGCAGGGGCTGGCCGATGACCGGCTGCGCATCAGGGGCCTCGATCAGATGGATGGCGGCACGGGCAAGGGGCAGGTGATCCGCATCGGTGAAGATGTCCGGCGGCGTTAACGACTTGTTAGCCATGTCGGATGCTTAATGCGTGGCATGAATCTGCCTGCATCCGGAGATATGCTGTGAACAAGCTGCCCTTCATTGCCGCCATGGTGCTGGCCGTAGCGGCTGCTCAGCCCGCGCTGGCGCAGCAGAAATTCGAGAATCTCGATCGCCTGGACGGGCTGGTCGCGATGACCGTGGGCGCCAATATCGGCGAGCCAGGCGGCCCTGTCGCGCCGGTCGATCGGCGGCTGCGGCTGGCGGCTTGTCCGGTGACGCCTAGCGTCGAAGGGCCGACTTTCGGCGCGGCGATCGTCAAGTGTGACGCGCTTGGCTGGCGTATACGTGTGCCGTTGAGCGGCGGTGGCGCTGCTGCTGGTACTGTGGCGCCGGTCGCCCGCTATGGCGCGGTGGCTGCTCGCCCGGCGCAGCGCGACCTGGTGGTAAAGCGCGGCGACCCCGTCCAGCTGATCGCCGGTAATGCGAGTTTCAGCGTGTCGCGCGTGATGATTGCGGATGAAGATGGCGCCGTGGGCGACACCATCCGCGTGCGCGAGGATAAGAAAGCAGCGCCCGTTCTGGCGCAGGTCGTGGAAATGGGCACTGTGCGCATTCCGGGATTTAATGATTTTTGAACGCTGCCGTTATAGGATGAGCGGGACGAGTGAAGGATAGTTAGCCATGATCAAATCTGTCGGCCAGAATATGAGCGCCGCCATAGAGGCTTCCCGTTTGCGGGACAGCGGCAAGGCGCGCAGCGCTTCCGACAAGGGAGCGGTAGGCGTGTCTTCTTTTTCAGCATCGGCCAGCCCGGCTGCGCGCATGGCGGCGGAAGGTGCGCCTGTGGACATAGATCGCGTCGCAGCGATCAAGGCGGCCATTGCGTCGGGCAACTATCCGGTCGATGCGGCTGCGATTGCCGACAAGATGCTCGCGCTCGACCTGCCGGTTAACGGGTAAGATAGTCGATGCCGCTCGGGCTTGCAGCGCTGGATGACCTCTTCTCGGCCTTCGAGGAGTTGCGCGCGGCGCTTGATGGCACCGACGTGGCGGCGATCGATGCCGCCGCATCTCATGTGAGCAGGAGCGCCGCCGCAGTGCGCGCGATCGGCGCATGGCGCGCGGATGACGCGATTCGTGAGAGGGTGACGGCACTGCTTCCCCTGATCGAAGCGGCGCGGGTGCGAATCAATGTGCTGACCGATCATGCCGGACAGCGTCTGTCTTTGCTGGCGGCGCATGGGTCGACGCAGGCTCCGTTGGTTTACGGGCGGTAACGAGCTACACTTATTTCCGTTCGCCCTGAGCCTGTCGAAGGGCTCTACTTCTTGAAGAAGGAAAGGGCTTCGACAAGCTCAGCCCGAACGGTTGTACAGTTTTGATGTTGGAAACGAGGGCGCCCCAGAGGCGCCTTTTTTCATGCATGCTGAACGCGCCATCAACATTTATGGAGCGCGCGTTAACCAAATCTTGGCATAACCCTTGCTCTAATGGTCTCCGGTACCAACGGGGATTTTTCATTTGTCGGCTTTTGCAGACATATCAGCGACAGGCGCTTCGACCGGCAATCGCGTGACGAACGCGATTGCGATGGCGAGCCGCAGGACGGGCGTCGATTTCGCCTATCTGCTGGGCCAGGCCAAGATCGAGAGCAGCCTCAATCCCACGGCGCGTGCGAGCACTTCGTCGGCGCGGGGTCTTTATCAGTTTGTTGACCAGAGCTGGCTTGCCGTTGTCGATAAGCATGGCAGCGAATATGGGCTGGGCTGGGCGGCCGACATGATCAGCCGGGGTCAGAATGGCCGCTATTATGTCGCCGATCCGGACATGCGCCAGCAGATACTGGACCTGCGCAACCACCCCGAAACCGCCTCCGTCATGGCCGCGCAGCATGCCGCCGACAACAAGGCCTATCTGGAACAGCGGCTTGGCCGCGAGGCTGAGCCGGTCGATCTTTACCTCGCTCATTTTTTGGGCGTCGGTGGGGCGAGCAAGTTCCTGTCTGTGCATGATCGCGCGCCGGGTGCGACCGCCGCGTCTATGTTCCCGGCTGCTGCGCGGGCAAATCGTTCCATTTTCTACGATCGCTCCGGCAGTCCCCGCAGCTTTGCCGAAATTCGCGACCGCTTTGCGTCGAAGCTCCAGCGCGGCGTCGATTCGATCAACACCGGACCCATCCAATATGCCGCCGCTTCACTGCCCGAAGGCGCGAAGACGGTGCAGCCCGCCGACTATGTGCGGATCGAAACCCAGCGCCTCGCCACTGCGGCCGATGTCAGCATCAAGCCGCAGCCGGAAACTGCGCGTCTCGCCTATCTCATGCTCGCCACCCTCGGAAGGTAACGGCCCGATATGACTCCCGCCCAAGTCAAAGCGAAGATCTGGATGAGCGCCGCCAAGGGGGCCGTGCTGCCCATCGCGACGCTGATGGTCGTGCTGTTCATGATGGTGCCGGTGCCCGCGTTCATGCTGGACGTTGGTTTCATCACCAACATCATGATTTCGCTGGCGGTGCTGATGGTGGCGTTGAATGCCGCCAAGCCGCTGGATTTTTCGAGCTTTCCCACGGTGCTGCTGTTCGCGACCTTGCTGCGGCTGGCGCTGAACGTCGCATCGACGCGTGTCGTGCTGGTGCAGGGGCATGAGGGATCGGACGCGGCGGGCCATGTCATCGAAGCCTTTGGCCACTTCCTGATCGGCGGCGACTATGTCGTCGGCATTTTCGTCTTCGCGATCCTGATGATCATCAATCTGGTCGTCATCACCAAGGGCGCGGGCCGCGTGTCGGAAGTCAGTGCGCGCTTCACTCTGGACGCCTTGCCCGGCAAGCAGATGGCGATCGACGCGGATTTGAACGCTGGCCTGCTGACACCTGAGGAAGCCAAGGTCCGCCGCCGCGAAGTGGCTACCGAAGCCGATTTCTACGGTTCGATGGACGGTGCGTCGAAGTTCGTAAAGGGTGACGCGGTTGCGGGCATCCTGATCCTCGCCATCAACATCGTCGGCGGCATCATCCTGGGCGTGGTCAGCCACGGCCTGTCGATGGGTGAGGCGGCGCAGACCTATATCGTCCTCGCCATCGGCGACGCGCTGGTGGCGCAGGTTCCCGCGCTGCTGCTCTCCATCGCCGCCGCCGCCATCGTGACGCGCGTCGGCAGTGAGCAGGAGCTTTCGGACCAGATCACCGGCCAGTTCGGATCGAGCAAGGCCTGGGCGCCGGTCGCCGCGATCCTGACTTTCCTCGGCATCCTGCCCGGTATGCCGCACATGATCATCCTGCCCGCCGCAGCGATTGCTGGTTATATCGCCTGGCACCTGCGCAAGACTGCCAAGGCCAAGGCCGCCGAGCCTGCGCCGATGCCGGAACCGGCTAACCCTGCGCTCATCGAATGGAACGACGTGTCGGACGGCGCGATCCTGGGCCTAGAGATCGGCTATGGCCTCATTTCGCTGGTCGATGAGCGCAAGGGCGCGCCGCTGATGGCCCGCATCACCGGCATCCGCCGCCAGTTGTCCAAGGAGCTGGGCTTCGTCGTGCCGATGGTCCGTGTGAAGGACAATCTGGCGCTGGAACCCAACCAGTATCGCATCACCATCGCTGGCGTGGTCGTGGGCGAGGACGAGATTTATCCCGACGATCTGCTGGCGCTCGACAGTGGCGCGCTGGAAGGCGTGGTGTCCGGGCGTGAGGCAAAGGACCCGACCTTCGGGCTGGACGCCGTGTGGATTTCTGCCGCCAAGCGCAGCGAAGCGGTGGTCTGCGGCTATACGGTTGTCGATCCGCCGACGGTCGTCGCGACGCACCTCAACCAGCTGATCGCCATGAACGCGAGCGAAATGTTCGGTCTGGACGAAGCGCGCAAGCTGCTCGACAATCTGAAGGACGCCGCGCCGCAGCTGGTCGATGGCCTGACCCCCGGCACTCTCAGCCTGGTGCAGATTTCGGCGCTCTGCCGCGCTCTGCTGTCCGAAGGCATCGCGCTTAAGGACTTCCGCCGGATTTGCGAGGCGATGGTCGATGCCGCACGGCCCGACATGAGCCATGAGCAAGTGGTCGAGGCGGTTCGTCAACGTATCGGCGCGCTCATCATCCAAGGCCTCGTGCCGGTGAAAATGCCGCTGCCCGTGATCACGCTGGACGGCGATCTGGAAGCACTGCTTGCTCAAGCGATGCGTGTTGCTGGTGATGCCAAGCACCCGATCGAACCGGCGCTCGCCAACCGCATCATCGAAGCGGTGGTGCAGGCTGCCCGCCCGATCATGGGGCAGGCACGCAACTTCGCCATCGTGACTTCGCCCGTGGCGCGCCGCGCGCTCGCCCGCTTGTTCAAGCCGCATTTGCCGGAGACGCCGGTGCTGTCCTTCCTGGAAATTCCCGATGGCAAGGGCGTGGAGGTCGTCGCGGTGGTCGGCGGCGAACAGCGGCCCGCGCCGCGCCACGATCCAGCGCCTGTTCGCGAACGCGTCGCATAAGGCCGTGAAGATGAAGAACGGCCTTATGTGCTTATTTGTTGCCGCGATTTCCGAGCCGGAAAATGTGCCATTTTCCTCGAAATCGCTTTGTGGAGCCTGACCCATGTTCATGAAAAAGGTCGTCGCCGGTTCCGATGCCAATACCTATGGCCGGTCGAACAACAGCCCCGAACAACTCGCCCGCCGCTATATGCCGCTGGTGCGCAAGATCGCCTGGCATGTGCATGGCCGGGTATCGAGCGCGGTCGAGGTCGAAGACCTGTTGCAGATCGGCATGGTCGCGCTGGTCGAGGCGGCAAACGGTTTTGAAGATCGCGGCTTTGGCTTTGCCTCCTATGCGCAGATGCGCGTCCGTGGGGCGATGATTGATCATCTGCGGCGAGGAGCGACGATCGCCCGGTCGGCCATGGCCAACCGCAAGCAGCTGGCTGCGGTGCGCAACCGGCTGGAACAGCAATTGCGCCGCGCGCCGCTCGAAGCCGAAATGGCGAGCGAGATGGGTATGGAGGCGGCGGCCTATCGCGAACTCGCCGACAGCTGCGAGATGGTGCAGCACACCAGCATGGATGAGGTCTATTCCGACCAGTCCATGTGGTTTGCCGACGTGGAAGATCGCGCCGATGACGTCATGGAGCGGGAGTCGCTCAAGGCTGCGCTAGCCGGGTGCATCGGCGAACTGCCGCAGCGTGAGGCGCTGGTGTTGCAGCTGTATTTTGTCGAGGAATTGAACCTGGAGGAAATCGGCCAGGCGCTGGACATTGGCGCGGCGCGGGTCTGCCAGATCAAGAAAGCTGCATTGGATAAGCTGCGCGAGAAATTACGCGAGTGGGACTGACCGAGGCGTCATCCCAGCGAAAGCTGGGATCTCGTGAGGCTGGGTCATGCGCTCTCGCCCGAGATGCCAGCGTCCGCTGGCATGACGGTGTTCATTACCTATCGTTCGCGATTGCCTGCTGAAGCGGAGCCGCCCCTCGGACCTGTTCGGGATAGTGCGGTGGACGATAGCTTTGTGCCCGCCACCATGGCTCTGCCACCTGGAACAGCCCGCTGCGTTCGGCCTTTTGCCCCAGATCCTTGCGGGCGGTGACAGCGGCAAGGACGGGGGCAAGCACCAGCCCGGCGACGACCGGCATGATCCATCCAACTGATGTGCCGCCCCTGATCGCCAGCACGGTCAGCAAGCCGCCTAGCATGATATGATATTTGAACAGCCAGATGGCGCTGGTGATTGACATGCCATCCCGGTCGCGGATTTGGCCGCTCCAGCTGCTTTTCCGGCCCATCAATATGCCGAACAGGTTGATCGTCTGGGTGAGCATGCTGACGGGCGCCATCAGGATCGAAAGCGCGATGTCGGCGATCACCCCACGGCTCATGCGGGCCGCTCCGCCAAAGCCGATGCGCCGGGCGGGATCAGCCATCGCCCACCCCATCGCGAGCAGCTTTGGACCGAACAGCAGCACCGCCGTGAGCGCCAGAAGGCCGCCCGATGGCAGGATGGCGCTGGGCGGCCACACGCCAGCCAGCGCACCGCCCAGCACCACCAGCATGAGCGCGAGCCAGAGCGGCGACGTGCAATAGGCCGATGCGCCGACCAGCAACTGAAAGCGGCTAACCAGATGCAATCCCCTGATCCGGGGGATCAGCGGCACATGCTGGATATTGCCCTGGCACCAGCGCCGGTCGCGGGTGGCTAGGTCGGGGAGGGAAGGGGGAAACTCCTCGAAACTGTCGTCCGCCATGACCATGTGAACGTCCCAGCCACGCCTCCGCAGCAGCGCGGCCTCGATCATGTCGTGGCTCATGATATGGCCGCCGAAGGGCGCGCGTCCGGGCAGTTCGGGCAGGCCGCAGCTTTGCGCGAAGGCCCGGGTGCGAAGGATGGCGTTATGCCCCCAGAACATGCCTTCCGATCCCGCCCACCAGATCATGCCCGCAGCGGAGATGGGGCCGAACAGGCGGCTGGCGAACTGCTGCCAGCGTGCGAAGAAGGTCGTCGCGCCTACGAGCGTCGGGACGGTCTGGATGAGGCCGACATGCGGGTGCCGTTCCATGTCGAGCGCGAGCCGGGCCATGGTCTGGCCGCTCATCACGCTGTCCGCGTCCAGCACGATCATATAGTCATAGCCGCCGCCGAAACGCTGCACCCATTCGGCGATATTGCCCGGCTTGCGACCGATATTGAGCGCGCGTCGGCGATAATGGACGGGGCGCGAGAAGCCCTTGCGCATTTCCATATAGGCTTGGCGCTCAATCTCGCCATTGGCGGGATTGGAATCGCTCAGGATGAAGAATTCGAAGCGTTCATGGCCCATGACCTGCGCCAGCGAGCGCTCCATGAACGACAGGCGGCCCATGACGCCCAGGAAATCCTCGTTACAGACGGGTAGAAGCACGGCCGTGCGGCCCCGGATCGGACTAGCGAACAGCGCGCGATGGGGTTGGGCGCCTGGCCCCTTGCCCAAGGTCAGCGTGAGGAAGCCGATCAGGCTGGTCGCAAAGCCGAAGGCGATCCACGCGAACAGGGGAATGAAGAGCGCGAGATAGACGCCTTCCCATAGCGAAATGCCGTCCAGACCAATCGATCGCCGCATCTCATGAGCCGCAATGGAGGCGGGAAGCAAAGCCAGCAGCACGACCAGCATGCGCCGCGCCCATTGGTCGATATTCAGCGGCCGATGGGGGAAGTCACGCGGATGTTCCCGGAAATCCTGTTCCGGCATGGTGAGGGGCATTTCGGCGGGCACATGCTCGAACCCGCGCGCAAGGGCTTGCGCCGCTTCGCCGCTCGTCTGTCCGCCACTGATTGCCATCTTGTGTTTCCGTTCTGTGATCGTAACGGACGCAACGCGCCCGGTCTCCGCCGGTTTCTTCAGGCGCCTAGCGGATAATGCACATATTCGCTGATCGCGGTATTGCCGGAGCGAAGCTGGACCCGGATATCGGCCGCTTTGCCGCCATCCCGCCGCAGATCGAGGGCGACGCGGAAGAGGCCGGGCTGATGCAGGACGGGATAGCCTCCCTTCCTGACCAATGCAGCCCCAGCGGTATCGACCCAGATGTCCGGCCGTGCATCCTGCGCAACGCCGGAAAAGTCGAGGATCAGGCGATCCACGCCCGCTTCATTAGCCTGTCCGGTCCAGATGTTGGCGAGCACCGCGCCGCTCTTCGCGGGTCCACCCGCAGACGACCAGTCCAGCCGGTAGCTTGCGTCGATCCTGCCGCCCGCGCGCACCGCCGCCGCCGGGGTCCAGTAGGCGCAGACATTATCGACATATTCGCTAGTGGTGGGAAATTCATAGAGGCGCACCTGACCTGCGCCCAATGGTTTGCGCGAAGCTGCCCAGAGCGAGGGGCGGCGCTCGTAGAAAACGCCGTCATCCTGATAATGGTCGAAGTTCCGGTCCCGCTGCATCAGGCCGAAACCCTTGGGATTGCGTTCGGCAAAGCCATCGACGCGCGGAGCAGTTGGATTGATAAGCGGACGCGCATGGGTCGTCCCTTCAGCGATGCCGATCGCGAGCAGGTCGGAATCGTGGATTTCCGGCCTCCAGTCCGTGCGGGACGACCGGCTTGCCTGATCATACCAGAACATGCTGGTCATCGGCATCAGCCCCAGTTCGGCGATGGCGCGGCGGGGGAACAGGGCGGTGTCCACATCCTGCCGCACGCCCTGTGGGGTCAGCTCGCTTACGAAGCGATAGGCCCCGGTGATGGAGGCGCCGTCTAGCAGGGCATAGATGGTGATGCTGCTGCGGCCGGTCCGCTCCAGCCAGAATTGGGTGAAGCGGGGGAATTCCTCCTTGCCCTGAATGCTGGTGTTGATCGCGATCGCGCGGGCGGACAGGCCGAACTGCTTCGTGGCGCCGGGGGATCGGAAATAGCTGGCCCCGAGGAAGGACAGCCAGTCGCCATTGCGCGCCGCGTTCATGACGCGGAACCCGGCATAGCCCGCGTCGGGGCCAAGCTGTTGCACCGCATTGTCGGCAGGCGCGTCGAACATCGTTGGATCATAACGCAGCGGGACGGCGCGGCCATTTTCGATCAGCGCGATTTCCACTGGCTGTTCGGCCGAAGCGCTCAACGGGAAGAGTTGCACCCCCGTGTCGCCGGGCAAATTGCCCCAGATGGTCCGGTCTTCGCGGAAGCGCGCCTTGTAGAGGGCGTCATAATCGACCTTGCGGGCGCCGGGATGATGCGGCGTTTCCCGATAGGGCTGCCGCGCGAGGCGCTGGGCGCGGGCGATCACCATTTCCCATGAAAAGCGCTCGCGACCCTGCTGGGCCAGGGCCGATCCGGGCAGGAGAAGGGTGGCGCCTGAGGCGGCGATCATCGCGCGCCGGTCAATCTTCATCATGGCCGTAATGATGGGCGCATGATCGCACATTGCAAGCCTTGGCAGGCCAAAATGCGGTGAAGCCTCCGCCCGGGGGGACGGAGGCTTCGATATGCTGGCCGTTCGATCGAAGGTTGGTTGCCCGGCGCGGTGGGGACTGTTGATGTGCCGGGTTCCCGTGACTGACTGTAAGGTGACCAATACCCCAGCCGGTCAATTCAGTTCAGCTATTCCAGATTACTGGATCAGCTTCAGGACGTTCTGCTGGCTCTGGTTCGCCTGGGCGAGCATCGCGGTCGAAGCCTGGTTCAGGATCTGCGCCTTGGCGAGGGCGGTCGTTTCGGCCGAGAAGTCGGCGTCTTCGATGCGGCTCTTCGCGTCGGACAGGTTGGTGATGTTGTTGGTCAGGCCATTGACCGTCGATTCCAGCTGGTTCTGCGCGGCGCCGAGCGAAGCGCGGGTCGTCGCCACATCCTTCAGCATGGTGTCAACGTCGGTCAGCGCGGTTGCAGCGCCGGTCGTGGTGCTGACGTCCGAAGAAGCCAGGTTGGTCAGCGCCGCGAAAGCGATGTTCACCACGTCGCCGGAGTTGGCGCCAGCCTGGATGTCGATGTCGCCAGCCTTGGCGGTGTAGGTTGCGCCAGCTGCGCTGTTGAAGATGCGGACGCCGTTGAATTCGGTCGTGGCGAGGACGCTCGTGATCTGCGTCGTCAGCGCGGTCGCTTCAGCGTTCAGGTTGGTGCGGTCGGTTGCCGAGTAGGTTTCCGACTTCGACTGGACGGCCAGTTCGCGGATACGCTGCAGCATGTTGGCGACTTCGCCGAGTGCGCCTTCCGCCGTCTGAGCCAGCGAGATGCCGTCATTGGCGTTGCGGATGCCCTGGGTCATGCCCTTGATCTGCGAGGTCATCTGCGAAGCGATCGCGAGGCCCGCTGCGTCGTCCTTGGCGCTGTTGATGCGCTTGCCGCTCGACAGGCGCTCCATGGCGGTGCTCAGCGACTTGCCTGCGAGAGCCGAAGCGTTGGCGGCGCGCAGAGCAGAAGAGTTGGTTCCGATAACAGTCATGATATTCCCTTTCTATGTCCTATCAGGTCGCTGCCATCAGGCTGCTTGCGGCCTCGAAAGGGGATAACGGCGGCGTGAAAAAAGCTTTTAGGGCTGAACGCGATTTTTTTGAGAAAAGTTGAAAAACGGCGCAAATCCGTGGGTCTCACGCGCGCGCGTCCTATAGAGGCCGGTTGGGGCGAGCGGCAAAGCGGAAGAAAATTGCCGTCCTGCGGCAAGGTAATTGCCGCATTAACTATATGCTAACCACAGTCGGGCACTTCTGACGTCATCGAAGGGGGGTTGGAGCGTGCGGGGGCACGAACCGGCCAAAATGGATTGGGGACTTTATGGCATCGCTTGACGTCAGCCGAGGAGTCTGCGCGCTCGTTCCGGGCTTGCAGCACTGGCTGGAAAATGCCTTTTACATGGTGCGCATCGTCGATGCACAGAGTCCGCGTGAGCGGGAAGAGCGCCGCGTCCTTCTGGCGACCGAGATCGGCCATGCCACCCATCGCGACATATTGATCAACCTGGTCGACGGCGCGCCTTCGCTGGTGCCTGCTGCCAACGGGCTGCCCGCCCGCGTGGCATTCGGCCTCGAAGATATGGGCTTTGCCTTCGCGCTGATCGCGGAGCTGGCTCGCCCGGCAGCCATCCCGGCGGTGGGCGATGCGGGCAGCGCCCACCTTATGACGCTGGCGGACCGGGTCGCTCGCAGCGACGCCACCGTCCTGATCCAGGGCGACACCGGCACCGGCAAGGAAGGCATGGCGCGCTTCCTCCATGCTCAGTCGGGCCGCAATACTCACGACTTTATCGCCGTCAACTGCGCCGCGCTTCCCGAAACGATGATGGAAGCCATGCTCTTTGGTCATAAGAAGGGCAGCTTCACTGGCGCGTCGAACGCATCGGAAGGGCTGTTCCTCGCGGCCGATGGCGGCACCCTGTTCCTGGACGAAATCGCCGAGCTGCCGCTGGCGCTTCAGGCAAAGCTGCTCCGCGCCCTGCAGGAAGGGGAAATCCTGCCGGTCGGCGCGACCCATCCGGTTCCCGTCAACGTCCGCATCATCGCCGCGTGCAACCGCAACCTCGCCGCCGAAGTCGCGGCCGGGCGGTTCCGGGAAGACCTTTACTGGCGGCTTAACGTCATGCCGCTGGAGATGCGCCCGCTGGTCGAACGCACCGGCGACGTGATCGCGATTGCCGCCGCCATGTTGCTGCGCCATCAGGATTTCGTCTGGCCGACCGCCGCCGCGCTGGAAAAGCTGACCGGTCATGTCTGGCCGGGCAATGCCCGCGAACTGGGCAATGTGCTTCAGCGCGCCATCGTGCTGCGCGATGGGGAGCGGATCGACGCAGACGACCTGCACATCGCCGGTGCGCCCCAACTGCGCATCGTCGGCGCTGCGCCTACTCCAGCCGAGCCGGTTCGCCTGCGCGACGTCGCCCGCCAGTCGAAGCTCGACGCGATCCGCGCCGCGCTGCGTGAGACGGACGGCCATCGCGCCGCCGCCGCCCGCAAGCTCGGCATTTCAGAACGCACCCTGCGCTATCGGCTCGCCGAGATGCGCGAACTTGCAGCGGCTTGAGGGAGGTAGGGCATGACCGGCATTTCCCCGACTGACAGCGTGATGGCGATACGCAACGCCATCCTTCAGAAGAACGCCGCCCTGCGCGACGTCGCCCAGACCGGGACGGTCGGTGGCGGCGCGGGTGTGGGCGGGGCCGAGGGCACCAAGCCCGGCGGCTTCACCGAGGCGCTGAACTCCGCGCTCCAGCAGGTCAATGGCCTGCAGAGCCAAGCAGGCGCGGCGGCTACCGCGTTCGAGCGTGGCGAGACTACCGATATCGCTGCCGTCATGCTGGCCAAGCAGCAGGCGTCGGTCAGCTTCGAGGCGACACTTCAGGTCCGCAACAAACTCCTGTCCGCCTATAAGGACATTATGAGCATGCCGGTATAAACGATGAGCGAGAACGCACTCACCCTCGATGGCGGCGCTGCCGCTCTCCCCGCCACCAGCGGCGCCGGTTTCGGCGGTGCGAAGGGCGCCGATGCGCTCAAAGCGCGCTTCACCGGCCTCATCAAGCAGCCAGCGGTAGCGAAAAGCCTGCCGCTGCTCGGCCTGCTGGGCGTCGTTGCTACCGCTGGTGCTGCATGGCTCGCGCTTCGCGAACCGCCGCAGCGCGACCTGTTCCGTGGCCTGCCCGATGCTGACAAATCAGCGGTTGCGCAGGTTCTGGACCAGAGCGGCCTCGCCTATGACTTCGACAAGTCGGGCGCGATGACCGTGGCCGAAGACGATTATTTCAAGGCGAAGATGATGCTCGCCGCACAAGGCCTGCCCAAGAGCGCGCCTGACGGCAACAGCATGATCGACAGCCTGCCGATGGGCGCCAGCCGCGCGGTCGAGGGCGAAAAGCTCCGCTCCGCCCGCGAAATGGACCTTGCCCGTACGATCGAGGCTATCGACAGTGTTGAGAGCGCCAAGGTCCACCTCGCCGTTGAACCGCCCAGCGTTTTCTTGCGGGATCGGGCCAAGCCTTCGGCATCGATCATGCTCCGCCTCGCTTCGGGCCGGACATTGGCCGACGCGCAGGTGAGCGCGATCGTTCACCTCGTCGCATCATCGGTGCCGGAACTCAGCCCCGACCAGATTTCGCTGGTGGACCAGAATGGCCGCCTGCTCAGCAATAATGACGGCAATGCCGCCGACGATCGCCAACTCGCTGTCCAGGGGAAGATCGAGGACCGCTATCGCCAGTCTGTGATCGCGCTGCTGACCCCGATCCTGGGCGAAGGCAAATTCTCGACCGAAGTCCGCGCCGAACTGAACTTCGCCGAACGTCAGGCGACCCGCGAAAGCTTCCCGCAGGACGAGGCGCGCCTTCGTACCGAGCAGGGCACTTGGGCATCCGACCCGCGCGGTCAGGGTGCAGGCGGTGAAGCCAGCGGCGTTCCGGGCGCTCTGAGCAATCAGGCGCCGGTCAACCCGACCGTGACGCAAACCAATCCCAATGGTCAGGCCGTCAGCCAGGGCACGCAGGCCAATCAGCCAGCCACCCCGGCCAGCGCCCCGATGAAGACCGAGGAAACCTTCAACCGCAGCTTCGAGCTTGGCCGTGAAGTGTCGGTGACCAAGGACGCGATCGGCACGGTGAAGCGCCTCTCCGTTGCCGTCGCTCTGGACAATGGTGCCGATGGCAAGCCCCGCTCGGCGCAGGAAATCGCCGCCCTTGAGGCTCTGGTGAAGGGCGCCGTCGGTTTCGATCAGGCGCGCGGCGACGTGGTCGCCCTGTCTTCGCGCAGCTTCGTGAAGGCCGAGGACGTCGTGGCCCCCTGGTATGAGGCCGACTGGATTTCGCCGCTGGTGCGTAACCTGTCCGCTCTGGCCGTCGCGCTGCTGGTCATCTTCGGCATCGGCCGCCCCCTTCTGAAGCGCCGCGCCGCTGCGCAGGAAACTGCCGCTGCCGACATGGCCGCCCAGGGCCAGAAGATCGGCCGCGAAATCTCAAGCGAAATCGGCCGTCATGCCGCTGCGACGCCGCAGGCAGGAAAGCCGATCACGCTCGACATGATCTCGTCCACCTATGACTATGCGCAGCGCGCCGACCTCATTCGCAACTTCGTGAAGCAGGACCCGGATCGCGCCGCCCTTGTCGTCCGCGACCTCCTGAAGGAAGGGAAGAAGGACAATGGCTGAGGCCGCAACCGCTCCTGCCGCGATCAAAGGCAGCGCCGCCGCCGCCGTCCTGCTGATGCTGTTCGATGAGGATGAAGCCGCGCAGATCCTCTCGCGCCTGGAACCCGACGAAGTCCGCCAGCTTGGTTATGCCATGTATGACGTCGCCGATGTCGCGGTCGAGGAAGTCAACGAAGCGCTCGATCATTTCGTGACCAAGGCGAAGAAGCGCACCACCATCGGCTATGGCGCGACCCGCCACATTCGCGGGGCGATGACCAAGGCGCTGGGTGAGGAGCGCGCCGAAACGATCCTGGCCCGCATCACGCCGCCGACCCGCTCCACCCAGCTCGAAATGCTGAAGTGGATGGACGCCAAGGAAGTAGCTTCCCTGATCGAAGCGGAGCATCCGCAGATCATGGCGATCGTGCTCGCTCATCTGGAAGCGCCGGTAGCCGCCGACGTCCTGCAACTGCTTCCGGCAGAATATCAGGAAGAGATCGTCTATCGCATTGCCACGCTCGGCCCCGTGTCGAACGAGGCGCTGGACGACCTGGAGCAGCTGTTGCTGCGGGGCTCCACGTCCAAGAAACAGGGTGCGGCGTCGCAGCGCGGCGGTACGATCGAAGCCGCTGCGATCATGAACAATGTCCGCAAGGACAATGAACAGCGGATAATGAAGGCCGTCGCCAAGCGCGACAAGATGATCGCCCAGACCATCGAAGAAGAGATGTTCGTGTTCGATAACCTGATCGACATGGATGACAAGAATATGGGTACGCTGATGCGCACCATCGACAGCTCCGTGCTGGTCGTGGCGCTGAAGGGCGCGAACGAGATGCTGAAGGGCAAGATCTTCGGCGCCATGTCGGCGCGCGCGGCTCAGGCCATCGCCGACGAGATCGAGGAACGCGGACCCATTCGCCTTGCCGAGGTGATGGAGGCGCAAAAGCTGATCATCGCCACCGCGCGCCGCATGGCGGATGCAGGCACCATCATGCTGGGTGGCAAGGGGAACGACTTTGTTTAAGGTCTGGGACGCAGGCAGCTGTCAGGATTTCTCCAGCATTCCGCTGGGCGGCATGGGGCAGGTGAAGAGCGGAAGCTTTCGCAGCCTTTATGCCGACGGGGCGGCTTCGCCCGGCATTGCGATGCACAACGCCATGCCCGCGATGACCGACGAAGACCTGCTGGAGCAGGCACGGATGGAAGCCTTCACCCTCGGCTTCGATGAAGGATGCCGGGTCGTTGGGGACGCCGCCGCCGCCGATGCCGAAGCGCGGGCTCGCCTCGCTGAAGCGCTGGAACTGCTGACGCCCGCGCCCAGTGGCATGCTGTCCACCATGTTGTCCGCTGCCGTCGTTCGCTTGGTCGAGCAGATCGTGGGCGAGGTGGAGATCGACATCGAACGGCTGGTCCAGCGTTGTGACACGGTCGCTGCCTTCATCGAGGATAATGAGGATAAGAGCGCGCTGCACCTGCATCCTGAGGATGTGGCGATGCTGGAAGGCGAAGCGATCGGCCTCAAGCTGGTCGGCGACCCCGCCATGCATCGCGGTTGCGTACGTCTCGAAACTGCTGACGGCTGGGTCGAGGATGGCCCGGACGTGCGCCTGTCCCGGCTGCGCGCGCTGATGGACGACATGGAAGGCCGTTCATGAAGGGGATTTGGGCATGATCAAGGCCGCGCTTGCCCAGGCCGAAAGCCTGTTCGACCACCTTCAGGTTCAGAACCGCGCCCCCCGCCATGTTGGCCGACTGGTCAGCCACGACGCAGGCATGCTGGAGGTCACAGGCTTCCGCAAGCCGATCGGCGCGGGCGCGCGGGTGATCGCATCGGATAGCACCGTCTGCCGCGCCGAAGTCATTGGCTTTCGCGGCGACAAGACCTTGCTCGTGCCGCTCGACAATGATGTGCCGCTGGAAAATGGCGCGCGCGTCGAACCGGACAGCCAGGCGAATATGGTACAGGTGGGCGAGGGGCTGATCGGCCGCGTCATCGACGCTATGGGCCAGCCGCTGGACCGTAAAGGGCCGATCATCGCGGGCGGCAGCTGGCCGCTCAACGGCGTCAAGGGCAACGTCCTTGACCGTGGCCGGGTCACCGAACCGTTCGACCTTGGCGTGCGCGCGGTCAACGCGCTGCTCACCGCGGGGCGCGGGCAGCGCATCGCCATCATCGCAGGTTCCGGCGTTGGCAAGTCGGTCCTCATGGGCCAGATGATCGCCGGGGCCGAAGCCGACATCGTCGTCGTCGGCCTGATTGGCGAACGTGGCCGCGAAGTCAGCGACTTCCTTGAAACCAAGCTCAAAAATTCGATGCACAAGAGCATCGTCGTCGCCGTACCCGCCGATCATCCCCCGGTGCTGCGCCTGCGCGCCGCCGCCCGAGCCACCGCCATCGCCGAATATTTCCGCGCACGCGGCAAGAAAGTCCTGCTGCTGATCGACAGCCTGACCCGCTGCGCCCATGCCCAGCGCGAGATTGGCCTGGCGCTGGGCGAACCGCCCGCGATGAAGGGCTATCCGCCCTCGGCCCTTGCGCTGATCCCGCGGTTGGTGGAACGCGCTGGCGTCGATACCCGCACCGGTGGCTCCATCACCGCGCTTTACACCGTGCTGGCCGACGGCGACGATACGGATGATCCGATCGTGGACGCTGCCCGCGCCATCGTGGACGGTCATTTCGTTCTCTCGCGCCATCTGTCGGAACAGGCGATCTTCCCCGCCATCGACATCGGCAAGTCCCTTTCGCGCGTCATGGCAGACGTGGTGCCCGATGAGCATCGCATGGCCGCCGCCTCCTACCGCCGCCTTTGGGCCGCCTATGAGGAAAATCGCGACCTCATCCTGATGGGCGCCTATCGCCCCGGCAATGACCCGGTGATCGATGAAGCCGTGCAGCGCCGCCAGGAAATCCTCGACTTCATCCGGCAGGATCAGAAGAGCCGCATAGACCTCGACACCAGCGCCGGTGCGCTAATCGCTGAGTTTGGCGCGTGAAGGGTGCGCTCAAAACCCGCCAGCGCGTGCTGCGCGTCCGCCATGTGCAACATGCCATGGCCGTCGCCGAAACCGCGCGCGCTCAGGACGAGGCGGAGGGCATCGAACGCAACGCCGATAGGCTGCGCAAGGTGCGGAGCGATCTTTTTTCAGACCCCGGCATGGCAATTGGCGCGAATTTTGCAGCGATGCAGGAACTGGCGGGCCGTCTTGAACAGGCGGGGCGGCAGCTGGACGGTGCGCTCTACGATGCGCGCCGTAAGGTAGAAGTGAAGGAAGGTCTCAGCCAAGTGACCAATCGCGATCGCGAAATCGCCGAAAAGCTCAAGGATCGCGCCCACGCGAACCTGGAGGAATGGCGGGAGAACAAGCTGGCGGCCTTGCCGCGCTACCGCCGGATGCAGCGGACGGGAGATGTCTGACATGAACATGCTTTCCAGCCTGAAGGCACTGCTCTTTTCCTCGGCTTCGCAGGGTGTGGCTGCGTCGCAGCCTGCCGCGCCGGGCGAGACGGCGGACTTCGCCGCGCTGCTCAATGGCACCATGGCGCAAGAGGCTGTTGTGTCTCCAGCCCTGCCGGAGATTGACGGGCAGGGTGCCGCTGCCGCCGTGCCAGAGATTCCCGGCGTCGAGGGGCAGGATGCTGTCACCACCACCCCGGTTCTTCCTATGAATATCGGTCAGCCAGAGGCCACGCCTGCGCATGGTCATGTACCGCACGGGCTTGCCATAGCGGTTGCCGCTGGCAAGGATTTGCCGTCATCATTGCCGCCCGGCCGAGCGCTGGGTCTTATCAAGCAGGCTACTGATGCGCCAGTGGATGAGCAGGCACCGGTTGAGCCTGCCGGACTCCCCGCGCAGGCTGAGGCAAGCTTGCCGAACGAAGCGCCTATTCAGCCTGAAACCGCATTGCCAGAACAACCGGAACAACCGAAACAAGTGGCCGAACCCCTTCACTTGCCCAAGCCGCGCCCGGACATCCGTAAGGACGACGCAGCGCCAGAAGTGATCAGTCCGGTGGTACAGGATGCTCCTCCGGCCCCCACAAAATCTTCGCGCAAGGAAAAGGCGAAGACTGAACTGCCGCAGCAGGATGCCGTGACTGCGGCACCAGTGCCGCAACCTATCGCGGCGGCTGGGGATGTTCCGCCGGTTGCTTCCGTGCCACCGGCGCCAGAACAGGTGTCAGCGGAACACCCGCAAGCCACCGCCGCTATGCCAAACATGACCGCGATGACGGGGGTGATGCCACCGGTGCCGAAAGGCCGCTCGCCGCTGCCGCGCGAACCTGAAGGGATCGCTCCTGACAAGCGGGCCGCGCGCAGTGAGGGCAAGGTTCCGTCAGCGGTTCCCGATGTACCCGTTGCGACTGCCGGAAACGAAAGCCCAGCGCCTGAACTCACCATGGCAGCAGCGCCGGTTCTCAATGGCAAGCCAATGAAGGCAGAAGCGATCGCTCTGCTGCAAATCGTGCGTGAACAGGTGGCCGCGCGCCAGACGGGCGTGTCGGTGCGGGTTGGCGAACAGGTTTCAGCTGCCGCTCATGCCAAAGCCGATGCGTCCGCTCGTCCTGTTGACACGGCGTTCGACCCCTCCATCCTTCCACCGCCCTCTGACGCGGCTCCGGCCGTTCCTACTGCATCTGCGCCGCAGGGCGCCACGCCGTCCTTGCCGATCGCTTCGTCCTCGCCGGACCTGTCTGCCAGCCTTGGCGCTCAGGTCGTCGACATGGGCGTATCGGGCCAGTGGATCGACGGGCTGGCCCGCGACATCGCCGGGCTGTCCGCCAATGGCGCGCAGGGCCGTTTCCAGATCGATACGCACCATCTTGGCGCTGTGCAGGTGGACATCCGCCATAACATGGATGGCGCCGCCGTCAGCCTGACCGTCGCCAGCGAGGCGGCGGAAATGGCCTTGCGTCAGGATAGCGACCGGCTGAAGCTCGACGCGGGTCTTGCCGCCGTGCGCATCGCCGAGGTGAAGGTCGAACGCGCGCCCGCTATCGCCGAAGCGCATCGTGCCGAAACGGCAAATCAGTCGCCGTCTCAGCAGCAGCAACAGTCGCAGCAGGGCTCTCAAACGTCCGCCTGGGCGCAGAATAGCGGCCAGAATATGGGCCAGCCCCAGGGTCAGCAAAATCGCTGGCAGGGGCGCGAAAATAACGGCTTTGGCCCTAAAGGCTCCGGTGATCCTGCCGTTCTTAACCATGCAGACGCGCAGCCTGCCGCCCATGACCGGGCGCGCGCGCGGTACGCATAGGATTTAAGGATATTCGGGGGACCGGCAGATGAGCGACGAGGCGAAGGCGAAGAAGAAAAAGGCCGGGGGCAAGAAGATGATCCTCCTCGTCGCCGCCGCGCTCGTTCTGGGTGGTGCGGGGACGGCTGGCGGGCTATATGCCGCCGGTTTCTTCAGCGCCAAGGAAGAAGGGCCGAAGGAAGACCCCAACAAGCCTGTCCTCGTCCTGGCGGGCGAGAGTGCCGAGGAAGTCGCCAAGGCCCATGGCATGGCTGGCGGCGAGGGGCACGGTGAAGGTGGCGGCGGCGGTGGCACGCATGCGCCCGCGCATCCGGGCAAGGGCATCGACCTGCCCACGCCTGCCAATCCGGCCGCCTATCAGGCCACCTATTTCCAGTTGCAGGCGCCTTTCACCTCCAACATGTCGGACACGGACGCCTTCGCCCAGATCTCCGTCGCGGTATCGACCTATTACGACCTGCGCGTGATCGAGGCGATCAAAACCCATGAGATGGCGATTCGCAGTCAGGTTTTGATGATGCTCGCGCAGCAGCCCGAAACGATGCTGGCGACGCCCGAAGGCAAACGCCAGCTCCAGGGACGCATAAAGGGCGTTATAAACGATATTTTGAAGCAAAAGACGGGTTATGGCGGCATAGATAACGTTTATTTTACCAATTTCGTTATTCAATAGGGGTGCCTGAAAGGTCGGGAAGTCCCCCGTCCACTAGGGCAGGGGACTATCATGACCGACGTTCAGACCTACGCCCTCGGGCGCGGGGAATCGCAGACACCACAGCTGCTGTCCGGACTAGACCGGCTGGGCGAAAAGCTCGGCCGGCGTTTGCGTGCCTTGATTGAGCCTATCTCCGGCGTGCGCCCGCACATCGCGATGCTTGACGCGCGGGTGCTCGATTTCGGCGAATGGTCGGCGGAAGTGCCCACCTTTTCCAGCATCGGCGTCTATCGCATCACCCCGCTGAAAGGGCAGATGCTGCTGCGCATGGACGCAGCCATGATCTCGACCTTGGTAGATTGCTTCTATGGCGGCCCCGGCAATCGCCCGCTGCACGCGCGCGGCGAGTTCACGCCGACTGAGGACCGCCTGATCAGCCGCATTTCCGAGGGCGTGATCGCACGTCTCGGCGAAAGCTGGACCGACATCCTGCCGCTGGAAATTGGCCTCATCGTCCGTGAAGCGGGCATCGGCTTCGCGTCGGCCGCGCAGCCGGGCGAACAGATGGTCCTGCAACGCTTCATGCTCAGCATCGCGCGGGATCAGGAATGGCCGATCGACCTACTGTTCCCGCTTTCGTCGCTGCGCGCGGTGGAGCCGCTTATGGGCGCCAAGTCCACGGTGGATGAAGAACGCATCGATCCCGTATGGCAGGCGCGCATCGCCAATCGCATGCGTGACATCCGCCTGCCTGCCCGCACCGTGCTGGCACGCCCCAATCTCTCGCTCGCCGACCTCATGCAGTTGAAGACCGGCGACATCATTCCAGTAAACATCAGCCGCAGCCTGCCACTGATCGTGGGCGATCGTATCGTCGCCCATGGATCGATCGGCGAGCAGGACGGCCGCGCCGCATTCCAGATCGAAAAGATTGCACAAGGACCAGAACAATGAGTGACATGAGCGAAGCGCCGCGGATTGACGGCTTTGCCGAAGAAGGCCTGAGCCGTATGGCGAACAACCGGCAGTTCCGTCTGCTGGCCGACATTCCCGTCCGCATGTCGGTGGAGGTCGGCTCGACCTCGCTGCGTCTGGCGGAGGTCATGGATCTGGCCGAAGGCAGCATCGTGGAACTGGACCGTCAGGCCGACGACCTGCTCGACATCATGGTCAACGGCGCCCTGATCGCAAAGGGTGAGGTGGTGACGGTGAATGGCCGTTACGGCATCCGCATCGTCGATATCGCCGCTGCTGAAAGCCGCCTTGCCGGGGTCGAACGGCGCGGTTGATCGCGCTCAATGCCTTTTTCTCTTGCTGCGCGCCGATCTTTCTGATTCGGAAAGGCGATTAACCATGAAAGCGGATCGCGCCCCATGTTCTGGTACTTCGTCAAACTGCTGATCCTCCTGCCGCTGGTCGGCGGCATGGCCTTTGGCGCGCTGTGGCTCTGGCGCAAATATCAGCCCGGCCTGATGGTGGGGCAGGATGGCCGGTCCCTGAAGATGCTGGAGGCGTTGCCGCTCGGCACCTTCGGCAAGCTTGCCGTAGTCGAGTTCGAGGGCAAGAAGATCCTGCTGTCCGTCACACGCGGCCGGATCGAAAAGATCGCGGAAGGCGACCCATATCGTGTGGGGCGCTGAGCTTCTCCCCTCCGTTCGCCCTGAGCCTGTCGAAGGGCATCCCTTCTCTTCAAGAAGTAAAGGGCTTCGACAAGCTCAGCCCGAACGGGTGTCAGGGCGTCTGGTGATCGCCCTTCTGGTCGCAGGGCTGCTGTCTTGGTTGTTCTTAACGACCCCCGCGCTGGCCCAAGCCGCCGCTCCGGCCGCGCCCGTCGATAATGGCGGCGCGCTGACCAAGGCGATGGGCGCGATTTCGGGCGATGGCCGTTCGCTGTCGTTGTCGCTGCAAATCCTTGTCCTGATGAGCCTGCTGTCGGTGCTGCCGTCGCTCGTGCTCATGATGACCAGCTTCACCCGCATCATCATCGTCCTGTCGCTGCTACGCCAGGCTCTCGGCCTTCAGCAGACCCCGCCAAACCAGGTTCTGGTCGGCCTGTCGCTGTTTCTATCGCTGTTCGTGATGCGCCCGGCGATCGACACGATCAACGCCCAGGCGTTCGACCCCTATGGGAAGGGGCAGATCAGCATAGAGGAAGCCGTCGGCCGTTCGGCTAAGGTGCTGCACGGCTTCATGTCGAAGCAGACACGCGAAACCGACCTTAAGCTTTTCGCCAATCTTGCCGAAGCGCCCGCCTTCCGTTCGCCTGCCGACATTCCCTTTTCCATCCTGCTGCCCGCCTTCGTGACCTCGGAACTCAAGACCGCGTTCCAGATCGGTTTCATGATCTTTCTGCCCTTCCTCATCATCGACCTTGTGGTCGCCTCCACGCTGATGGCGCTGGGCATGATGATGTTGTCTCCGACCATCATCTCCATGCCGTTCAAGCTGCTGCTGTTCGTGCTGGTGGATGGATGGGCGCTGACCATGGGGTCGCTGGCGGGATCGTTTGCGACGTGAGGCGGCTTTTGCACTTACGGAGCAGGGGGTAGGCATGGACAACGCCGACTTCTTCATGGGGCTGGCCCAGCAAGCGCTCTGGATCACCGCGCTTGCCGCCGCGCCCATACTCATCCCCGCGTTGATCGCGGGCGTCCTCATCGGCATGGTGCAGGCCGCGACCTCGATCAACGAACAGACGCTCAGTTTCATCCCCAAGATCATCGTCGTCGGCGCGATGCTGGTGCTGTTCGGCGGGTCGATCCTCGTCCTGATCGCCGATTTCACCCGCGAGATATTCGAACGCATCCCGGACCTGCTGCAATGATCGCACCGGGCTTCGCGAATGTGGAGACGCAGCTCTGGATATGGCTCATCGCCATGATCCGTCCGGGTGCGGCCTTCATCGCGGCGCCCGTGTTCGGCGCGCCCGCCGTGCCGCTGCCGCTGCGCTTCATCCTCTCGCTGGCCCTTGGCATGACTGCGCTCAACAGCGTCACCATCCAGCTGCCGCAGGACGGCGTCGCCAGTTTCGCAGGCGTGATGCTCGTCATGGGCGAGGTGTTGGCCGGGCTCGCCATGGGCTTTGCGGTCCAGATCGGCTATGCCGCCGCCTTCGTCGCGGGGGAGACAATCGGCAACGCCATGGGCCTCAATTTCGCGGCCATGGTCGATCCTTCCTCGGGCCAGCACACACAGGCGATCGGCACGTTTCTGTCCATCCTCGCCACCTTCCTGCTGCTCGGCATGGACGGCCACCTGATGCTCGCCAGCTTCGTGGTGCAGAGCTACAAGGCGTTGCCGCCGGGCGGCGCGATGCTCAGCAATGACGCGGTCTGGCATCTGGTCCAGTTCGGCGGCTCGCTGCTGGGCGCGGGCGTCACTGTCGCGCTGCCGGTCGGCTTCGCGCTGATCCTGGTGCAGATCATCATGGGTATGCTCGCCCGCAGCGCGCCGTCGCTCAACCTCTTCGCCGTTGGCATGCCGGTCGCCGTCATGGCGGGCCTCATCCTGCTCGCCGTCGCAGCGCCGGTGATGGGCGAGGGGCTGACCGCCGCGCTCAAGGCCGGGCTGGATCAGGCCCAGTCGATATCGGAGGGCCGCTGATATGTCAGGCGGCAATGGCGGCGGCGAAAAGACCGAAAAGCCAACACAAAAGAAATTGCAGGACGCCGCCAAGAAGGGCGACATCCTCCAGTCCAAGGAGCTGGCGACCGCGCTGGTGGTGATGGCCGGGATCGGCTGGATCGCGGTGACGGGGCCATCGGTGATTGAATCCCTCTCCCAGATGCTGATCGAGGCGCTGCGCTTCCGCCGTGAGGACATTACCGATTTCGCGCCTGCCGCGCGCGGCATGAGCCTGCTCACCGGCATCGCCCTGCCGGTCGGCGGCATATTGCTGGCGACGACGCTCGCGGCGATCGCCGGGCCAGCCATCCTCGGCTCGCTCGGCTTCCGTCCCGGCGCCTTCGCGCCCAAGGCATCGAAGCTCAATCCGGCAGCGGGCCTCAAGCGCATGTTCGGCATGCAGGGCGTCATCGAACTGATGAAGTCGATCGCCAAGGTAACGCTGCTCGGAGCGATCGGCGTCTGGCTGATCTGGGACCGGCTGACCGCGATCATCGGCCTTGGCTCATCGGGCCTCGCTCCTGCCATGTCGGACCTTGGCAACATGTTCATCATGACCTGCCTCGTCATGGCGGGCGGCCTGTTCCTGATCGCGGGCATCGACGTCCCGGCGCAGATCATGCAGCGGTCCAAGCGGCTCGGCATGAGCAAGCAGGACATCAAGGATGAACATAAGGAAAGCGAAGGCTCGCCGGAACTCAAGGGCCATATCCGCCGCCGCCAGTTCGAAGTGCTGAGCGGATCGACCCGCAAGGCCGTGGCCGAAGCCAGCGTGATCATCACTAACCCGACCCATTTCGCCGTCGCCCTGCGCTACAAGCCGGGGCAGGACGCCGCGCCCATCGTCGTAGCCAAGGGCTGCGATGCGATCGCCGCCGCCATTCGTGAGCTTGCCGATCAGAATGGCGTCACGGTGCTGCAATATCCCGACCTTGCCCGCGCCATCTACTTCACCTCGCGCGCCGGGCAGATCGTCAATGAAGGCCTCTACATGGCGGTCGCGACCGTCCTTGCCTTCGTCTTCCGCGTGGAAAACCGGATGGCGAGCGAGATGGACCGGCCGTTCATCAGCGTGCCCGACGATCTGCGCTTCGATGCCGATGGCCAGAAGCTCTGAAGAAAATTCTCAAGGTGAACTAAATCTTAGGCATTGCTGGCCGTAATATATTCATGGGGACGCATTAGGATGGTGCGTCATGAACGAATATGTTTCGCGGAGCGATGTAACGCAGGTTGATCGGGTATCATCCCGAACGCCTTCGGCCGTGCCCGCAGTCCAACCGATTGCAGCCCAGCAGGGCGTCGATCCGCATGCGGACAAGCCCCAGAGCGGCGACACGAACTCCACTCTGTCCGAAGATGATCTCGCCAGCGCGGCAGAATATGCCAAGGTGCATGCCCGCGTGGCTGACATACTGGCGCAACTGCGATCGGCCTCGGCCGGACCCACGGTTGAAGGGGCGGAGGCCGAAATTCAATCGCTGCTGCCCGCGCCGATGATCCTGGTGCCCTTGCCGCCCGCATCGAAGGAAGTGGTCGAAAGCGCCGTCACCTTGGGCAAACGCATCGCGGAGCAGGCAAGCTATGCCCATGCCGCGCAGGCGCATCTGCGCCGTGGCACGGTGGATCAGCTGCTTTCAATCGACGGTTGAGGAAAGATCGCCGCACGCGATCTTCCTCTACCCCATGAAAATCATTCCTAAAGGTCTTCATCCTAGAGCCGTTCTCATCCTCGAAAGGACGGACGATGACCTCGGTAAGCAGCAGCATTTCAACAGCGCTCGGCATTGGGTCCGGCATCGACACCGGCGCGCTGGTCACCAGCCTGGTGAGCGCCGCCCGCGACCCGAAGCAGAAGCAGATCACCGATCGTCAGAGCACCAATAATGCGCGAATTTCGGCGCTCGCATCGGCCTCCAGCTCGCTCGATACTTTTGCCAACGCCCTGAACAGCCTGCTCGCCGGAACGGGTTTCGCGGGTTCGCCCGCCTCCAATGATCCCAGCATTGCGGCTGTCAGCCTGCTGCCGGGCGGTGTGCCAAAGCTGCCAGCGCAGCTTCAGGTGCAGCAGCTTGCCTCTGCGCAGACCATTGCCTCTGCATCCGTTTCAGGCGCAACCGCCGCCACCGTGCTTGGCGCGGGCAGCTTCTCGCTGACAGTGGGTAGCGGCGCCGCCGTCCCCATCACGCTTGGTGCCGGTGCCACCTATGCCGACCTTGCAGCGGCGATCAACGCAGCCGGGACAAGCGTCAGCGCCAGCGTCATCACCGACAATCAGGGCACGCGCCTGGTGATGAAGGGCGCGACGGGCGACGCGAACAGCTTTATCTTCACCAACACATCTTCGCCTGCAAACGCGGCGCTCGATGCCTTTACGTGGGACGGCGCGACCGGCGGGATGACGCGTCAGGTGCAGGCCAAGGATTCGATCATCCTTCTGGACGGCGTTGAGCAGCATTATAGCAGCAACACGATCGACACCGCCATCGCCAACCTGCGCATTGACCTGAACAAGGCCGCGCCGGGCACCAATGTGACGCTGGCATCGACCGAGCCGACCACGTCGATGCGCGACCTGATGGTCGAGTTCGTGGACGCCTATAATACGCTGATGAAGGCGCTGAACACCGCCACGGCGGCCGGTGGCAATTCGTCCAGCGCGGGCGCGTTGAACGGTGAAGCATCGATCCGCGACATGAAGCGGCAGCTGTCGCAGATGACGTCGGCCGTGCTGGCGCCCACGGGGACCTATACGACGCTGTCGTCCATCGGTGTCAGCACCAATCGCGACGGCACGCTGAAGCTGGACACCGCCGCGCTCGACAAGGCGCTTCTCGCCGACCCCGCCGGGATCACCCAGATGCTGAACCCGGCGGTCAAGTCGGACACGAAGCCCGGCCTTGCCGGTCTGATGGACAGCGTGCGCGACAAGATTCAGCAGACGGATGGTCCGCTGGCTGCGGCAAAAAGCAAATATGAAAAGCTGGGTGAGGCGCTGACCGAGCAGCTGGAAAAGCTGAACGACCAGATGACCGACTATCAGGCGCAGCTTTCCAAGGTCTATTCGGCGATGGACAAGCGTCTGGCGGCCTTCAAGGCGACCCAGAACTATCTGGAACAGCAGGTCGCCATGTGGACCAAGAGCGATAATTGATAACAGGGGTCAGGTAAGATGTTCTATTCTCAACAGGGCTATGCAGGCGCCAACGCGGCGCGCCGTTATGCGGCGGTGCATTCGGGCAGCCGGATCGAAGGCGCCACGCCCCATGCGCTGGTAAAGGTGCTGTTCGACGAACTGTTGATCGCTCTCGAAGCCACCGCGCTCGCCGAACGCAACAACGACCGGCTGAAGGTTTCCGACAAACAGGCTCGCGCCATGTCGATCCTGATCGCGCTCGAATCCAGCCTCGACTTCGACAAGGGCGGCGACATCGCCATGGGCCTCGCCCAAATCTACCGCGAAGCGCGGCGCTTGCTGCTGCTCAGCGCCAAGGAACGCTCGCCCGAACATGCCGAGCAGGCCCGCGACATCATCGCCGAAATCGCCGACGCCTGGAACCAGATCGCCTGACGATCCTCCAACAGCCGTCATCCCAGCGAAAGCTGGGATCTCCGGCGAGAGGGCACAACCCGGCCTCACGAGATCCCAGCCTTCGCTGGGATGACGAGCATGTAACATGGCTTGCGCCACCCAGACGGCCCTAGTATAGGCGACGCTCGCAAAGGGCGGCCCGGCGGGGGCCGCCTTTTTGCGTTTTGAGACTTTTTCATCAGCCCCAGCGAAGGGAGGGCCACCATGTCGATTACGCCGCTCATGCCCGTTTACCCCCGGTGCGATGTCCGCCCGGTGCGAGGCGAGGGCTGCTATCTGATCGGCGAGCGTGGCGAGCGTTATCTCGACTTCGCCAGCGGCATCGCGGTCAACCTGCTCGGTCATGGCCACCCGAAGCTGGTGAAGGCGATCGCGGATCAGGCCGCGACGCTGATGCACACGTCGAACCTTTACGGCATGCCGTTGGGGGAAAAGTTCGCGCAGCGTCTGGTCGATTCGACCTTCGCCGACACGGTTTTCTTCACCAATTCGGGCGCGGAGGCGGTCGAATGCGCGATCAAGACCGCGCGCCGCTACCATTATGCCAATGGCGAGGCGCATCGCCACAATATCATCAGCTTCGACAACGCCTTCCACGGCCGGACTTTGGGCACCATCTCCGCGACGAGTCAGCCCAAGATGCGCGACGGCTTCGAACCGCTGCTGCCCGGCTTCACCGTCGTGCCATTCAACGATCTGGAAGCTGCCGCCGCTGCGGTCGATGAGAACACCGCCGGTTTCCTTGTCGAAACCGTACAGGGTGAGGGCGGCGTCACGCCCGCGACCCAGGAGTTCCTCACCGGCCTGCGCAAGCTGTGCGACGAAAAGGGTATGCTCCTCATCCTCGACGAAGTGCAGTGCGGCTATGCCCGCACCGGCACCTTCTTCGCCTATGAGCAATATGGCGTGAACCCCGACATCATGGCCGTCGCCAAGGGGATCGGCGCGGGCTTCCCGCTCGGCGCCTGCCTCGCGACGGAGGAAGCGGCCAAGGGCATGGTGTTCGGCACCCATGGCTCCACCTATGGCGGCAACCCGCTCGCCATGGCGGTCGGCCTGACTGTCCTGGACGAAGTGCTGGGCGAAGGCTTCCTCGACCATGTGAACAGCATCGGCGCGCGCCTGCGTTCCGCGCTGGAGCAGCTCATCCCCAACCACGACATGTTCGAGGATGTGCGCGGCCTTGGCCTGATGCTCGGCGTCAAGCTCAAGGACAGCAGCGACGCGCGAAACTTCGTGGCGCATCTGCGCGACAATCACGGGCTGCTGGTGGTGTCGGCGGGACAGAATGTCGTCCGCATTCTGCCGCCGCTCATCATTGACGAGAATCATGTCGCCGAATGCATCGAAAAGCTGTCCGCTGGTGCCCGCAGCTTCGCGGAGGCTTCAGCGGCTTAGACACTAACCACCGTTCGCCCTGAGCCTGTCGAAGGGCTTTCCTTTCTTAAAAAGAGAAGGCTTCGACAGGCTCAGCCCGAACGGGTTGGAGGTTGCTCCCTATGACCAGACATTTCCTGAATCTCTCCGACGCTGGCGCTGACGCGCTCGCCGCCATGCTTTCCGACGCCATCGACCGGAAAACCGCCCGCAAGGCCCTGCCAAAAGGGCAGGCCGACGCCGACGCCCCGCTCGCCGGGCACACGCTGGCGATGATCTTCGAAAAGAACAGCACTCGCACCCGCGTCAGCTTCGACATGGCGATCCGCCAGCTCGGCGGCACCTCGCTGATCCTCGACGGCGCAACCAGCCAGCTTGGTCGGGGCGAAACCGTGGCGGACACGGCGCGCGTGCTCAGCCGCATGTGCGACATGATCATGATCCGCACCGATGACCATGCCAAGATCGAGGAAATGGCCCGCTATGCCACCGTTCCGGTCATCAACGGCCTCACCGATCTGTCGCACCCGTGCCAGATCACGGCCGACCTGTTGACCCTGGTCGAACATGGCGTGGCCTTGCCCGGCAGCCAGTGGGCTTGGCTGGGTGATGGCAATAATGTCCTCCACTCGATCATCGAAGCGGCGGGCCTCTTCAAGTTCGACCTGCGCATCGCCGTGCCCGAAGGCTATGAGCCCGATCACGCCTTCATCAAGGAGGCGCAGGCTCTGGGCGCGGGCATCACGCTCACCCGTGATCCCGTCGAGGCGGTCGCGGGAGCCGACGCCGTCGTCACCGACACGTGGATTTCCATGGGTCAGGCGCATGCGGACGAAAAGCTGAAGGCCATGATGCCCTATCAGGTGACGCAAGACCTGATGGCAAAGGCAAAGCCCAGCGCGAAATTCCTGCACTGCCTGCCCGCCCACCGCGGCGAAGAGGTCGTGCCAGAGGTCATCGACGGCCCGCAGTCGCTGATCTGGGACGAAGCGGAGAACCGCATCCACGCGCAAAAGTCCGTGTTGCTATGGGCGGCGGGCCGTCTTGGTTGAGATTGCCGGACATATTCCTATCTAGCAGCGAACCGGCCGGGCGATAACGCCCGGCCGCCGCTATATTCCCGCGCTGCACCGGGACTAACGGAGCTTGTCTTGAACGCATCCGATATCGATCAGGCCCTGGGCTTCACCATTCCGTCGCGCCACGCGCGCGGGCGCATCCTTCGCCTTGGGCCGGTGCTGGATCAGGTGCTTGCCGCCCACGCCTATCCGCCGCCAGTCGAAAGGCTGCTCGCTTCGGCGCTGGTCCTCGCGGCGCTGCTCGGCTCGACGCTCAAGGACGCAGGCGGACAGCTTACGCTTCAGGCGCATAACGAACATGGCGTCGTCAGCCTGCTCGTCGCCGATTACAAGGGCGGCGAAGTGCGCGGTTACGCCAAGTTCGACGCCGATCGGCTGGCGGAGCTGGGGCCTGACCCGACGCTGTTCGGCCTGTTCGGCAAGGGCTATCTCGCCATCACCTTTGACCAGGCGGTGACCGGCGAACGCTATCAGGGCATCGTCCCGCTCGATGGCGACTCTCTCGCGCAGGCGGCCGAACATTATTTCTTCCAGTCCGAACAAATCCCCAGCGTCGTCCAGATCGCCGTCCGGCACGAAGCGGGGCAGGGCTGCTTCGCCGCAGGCATGCTGCTCCAGCATCTGCCCGAAGGTGAAGTGGGCCGCGAACGGCTTCACACGCGGCATGACCATCCCGAATGGGAACATGTCCAGGCGCTGGCCGTCACGCTCAGTGATAATGAACTAACCGACGAAGCGCTGCCGCTGACCGATATCGTCTGGCGCCTGTTCCATGAGGAAGAGGTGGTGCGCGTCACCGATCCGGTCGACCTGACCAAGGGTTGCCGTTGCGATCTGGCCCATATCCGCAGCGTGATCGGCCGTTTCCCCGCCGAAGAACGTGCCCAAATGGCTGATGAACAGGGGGTCATTGGGGTAGATTGCGCCTTTTGTTCGCGTCTGTTTCCAGTTTCGCTGGACAGTTTCGCGCAAGGCTGACACGAATTTATTGCGACTTCGGAACAGGTTGGGGCGTTAGCGGGGGCTGGCGCTATCAACCCGCCGGATTTGGGTGCATGAAGGCCGTGCCGCCATGCATGCGGCCAGCCGCTCCGGAGTTCGGGATGAAATACGGGGGCTATCGAATGACGTCAGGTCTGCATGCCTTGAGCGCGGCCATTGCGGTGCTGATCGCTGTATCGCCGGTCGGGTCGCAGGCGCTTTCCGAACCGCCGCTAAGGGGCCTGGAACCGGGCGAATGGGAATTGCGCGAACGGCCGGAGGAAGGCGGGAAGGGCGATATACGCCGCATCTGCCTTACCGATATTCGCCAATTGATTCAGCTTCGCCATGGCCGCAACAGCTGCAAAAGGCTGACGATCGACGAAAGCGCCAAACGGCTGACGGTCAGCTACGATTGCGCTGGGGCTGGGGGCGGGCGCACCGACCTGCGCATCGAAACGTCCCGGCTGGTGCAAATCCACGCTCAGGGGATTGCAGGCGGCGCGCCCTTCTCCTTCAGCATGGAAGGACGGCGCATCGGCGCCTGCCATTGACCGCACCGCTTGCGCCAGCGCGCCTGTGGCGGTAGCGGAGCGCCCATGACTGCCAATGATGGGAAAATCGCTGTCGTCCTGCTGTCGGGCGGGTTGGATTCGATGGTCGTGGGCGGCCTCGCGCGCGAGGCGGGCTATGAACTGGTCGCGCTGACGATCGACTATAATCAGCGGCATCGCGTCGAATTGAACGCCGCCGCGCGCATCGCCACTGTTCTTGGGGTCCGGCGACATATCGTCCTTCCGCTCGATCTTACCGCCTTTGGCGGATCGGCGCTGACGGCGGACATCGCGGTGCCGAAGGACGGGGTGGGGCCGGGCATTCCCAACACCTATGTGCCCGCGCGCAACACCATTTTCCTGTCGCTGACGCTTGGCCTTGCCGAAGTTTCGGGTGCGAACGACATCTTCATCGGCGTCAACGCGCTCGACTATTCGGGTTATCCCGATTGCCGTCCCGAGTTCATCGACGCCTTCCAGAATATGGCGACACTCGCGACCAAGGCTGGCGTCGAAGGGCATCCAGTCCGGATCAACGCGCCGCTCCAGCATATGAGCAAGGCTGACATCGCGCGAGAGGCGAACCGACTGGGGCTGGATGCGGGGATGAGCTGGTCCTGCTACGATCCCGCGCCGGGCGACCAGCATTGCGGGCTTTGCGACAGCTGCCGCCTTCGCTCCAGGGGTTTTGAGGAAGCGGGCCTGCCCGATCCAACCCGCTACGCAGCCAAGCCATAAAGGACAGGCGGATGAGCTATGCCGTCAAGGAGATGTTCCTGACGCTTCAGGGCGAAGGCGTCCATAGCGGCCGCCGCGCCGTCTTCCTGCGCTTTGCCGGGTGCAACCTCTGGACCGGGCGCGAGGAGGATAGGCGCAAGGCTGTGTGCCAGTTTTGCGACACCGATTTCGTCGGCACGGACGGCGACGGGGGTGGCAAGTTCGCCGATGCACAGGCGCTCGCCGACGCGGCGCTCGCCTTTTGGGGGACAGGCGAAGAAGGCCGCTACATCGTGATGACGGGCGGCGAACCCATGTTGCAGGTCGATGACGCCCTGATCGACGCGCTCCACGCCCATTGCTTCACCATCGCCATCGAAAGCAACGGCACGATCGCGGCGCATCCCGGCATCGACTGGGTCTGCATCAGCCCCAAGGCAGGCAGTGACGTCGTGCAACGCAGCGGCAATGAACTGAAGCTGGTCTGGCCGCAGCCGGGCAGGGGCCATAGCATCGCCGATGTGGAGGCGATGGAGGGCTGGGCTTTCGACAACCTGCTGATCCAACCCCTCGACAGCGCGGACGCGGCGGCGAACATGCAGGCGGCGATCGATCTGGTCATGGCGCGGCCGAAATGGCGGCTAAGCCTTCAATCGCATAAATATCTGGGGCTTAGGTGAAAGCATAGGCGATCAAACGCCGAGCCGCCCCTCCACTGTTCGCCCCACGCTTGTTGCAGCGTCATTGATACAGAATTATCGGCACTAAGGCTGATTTTCCGTCACCCCGGACTTGATCCGGGTGTGGATTCACATTCGAAGTGCAACGG